>JALVVQ010000161.1 GCA_027023325.1 Campylobacteraceae bacterium
CTACTATAATGCGATTGTCAGGGACTACAATGCCAAAGTCGATTCTTTCCCTGATCTCTATATCGCACGCAAATACAACTTCACATCCAGAGACTATTTTGAACTGGATGAGAATGAAGCAGCCATGGCAAGGAAGATGCCAGAGATCAAGTTCTAGGTCTGGTGCCATGAAGAAGCTTCTACTGGGCATCCTGCTGCTGCTTGCTACCCTTTCCTCGGCAGAGAGGATAGAGAATTTTACAGTAGGTATCACGATAGAGCAAAGTGGCGAGCTGCGTATCACCGAGACGATCGAGTATGATTTTGAGGGTGCCTATAGGCATGGTATCTACCGTGATATTCCCCTGATGATCAAAAATGCCGGCGTCAAGAGAGAGATTGGACTAGGTGACTTCTTTGTCCTTATGGACAACCATCCTGCTCAATGGGCACAAAGCAAGCACAACTCTACCCATGCAGGCAGGGTCATCAGGCTTAAGATCGGATCAGCAGACCGGCAGATCACTGGCAAACACACCTATACCATCTCTTATCATGTGGCACAAGGCGTACTTCCCGCCTCAGACGACAGAAGCAAGGATGCTGTACGCTGGAATATCGTAGGCACAGGCTGGCAGGTGCCTATCGCCAAAGTCGAGGCTGTGCTCACCCTGCCCCCTTCACTCAAACAGGAATTACTTCGCATCTCCACCTATACCGGTGCCTATGGTGCAGGTGGTTCCTCAGCCTCAGTCAAATGGACAGGCCCACGGCAGCTGTACATCACCACCCAGAGCCTCCATCCTTATGAAGGTGTGACAGTAGAGCTGGCATTTCCGGCACACATATTAGACCAAGGTGGTCTGGAAAATACCAAAGCCACCTTTTGGCAGCAGATACTGGGGAGTTGGCACTGGCCGGCACTGTTTGGTTTTTTGCTCTTTTTCTATGGTAAGCTCAAAGAACAGACAGGGTTTGTAGACAGACGCTCTATCGCAGTACAGTATCAGCCTCCCAAGGGCCTCAGTCTACTCCAGGCAGGACTCATCCTCGACAAGAGAGCAGACAACAAAGACTTTGCAGCAGCGGTATTGGAGCTGGCGCAGCTGGGCTATATCGAGATAAGCAATCAGAATGATGAGGGTACTCCAGTACTGAAATGTACAGACAAGAAGATCAAAGACCTCACAACCAATCAGGTCTACCTACTCAACCATCTGCTCTTTGCCCACGGCTCAAAATCCTACCACTTCACTACCGGCTCCCAAAGCAAAGCAACAGCACTACGAGAAGCCTTCAGTAAAATAAACCATGACCTGTACACTTGGTCGGTGGCAGATGGATACATGAGTGAAAACCCTCAAAAAACAAGAAGTAGCTTCATAAAAACTACCTTGCTGGTACTGATTCCAGTATTGTTACTGGCACTCTATACGCTTAGCCAGACCTTCGACAGTCGTGCCATTGCGCCCTTGGTCTTTATGCTGCCTTTTATCGGTGCAGGACTCCTTGTCTTTCTTCAAAGTGGTATCTTCAACAAAGTCTTTGGACTAGTATTCATAGGCATGGGAGGGGGGATTCCCTTGCTTAATCTTTTGAAAAGATCAGATATAGCCTTCAGTGATCTTCTTTTGGGGCCGCTAGCAGTATTTTTTATTCTGCTTCTTGCCGCCTTTTATGTCTACAGGCACATAGGAAAATTTACCCCCAAGGGCGCACAGACCCAAAAGCACCTTTTGGGTCTGGAGATGTTTATCAAGCGCGTCAAAGAGGATGAAATCAAACGACGACTCGAAAGAGACCCTCTCTATCTGGACAGACTGCTGCCTTATGCGATGCTCTTTGGATTGACAAGGCATTGGATAAAATTCTATGAGACACTCGCTGTTTCTACACCGACATGGTATGCGGGAGATATCCATGGACTGAGTGGTTTTGATTCAGATGTCAGCAGCGCTGCCACACCGCCCAACACCAGCAGCAGTGGCGGGGGCGGATTCTCTGGTGGAGGTGGCTTCTCCGGTGGTGGTAGTGGTGGAGGCGGAGGCGGCTCATGGTAGCACCTGATACCCCAGCAGGGGTTCCTTGCCGCTACTGCAAACAACCCATCAGCCCCACCGCCAAACGCTGCCCTCACTGCGGCACGATCAGCCCCAACCTACAGATCAAGAGTATCTTCGGGATTATCTTTGTGATGCTTGGGGTCTTTTTTGTTTATAGTATGGTGATAAGGTAGGGGGCGATTGCTATCGCACCAAAAATTGGAAACAGAATGTAAAATTGGGAATGTTTCGGTTATTTATATGTGATGTGGTGCGATAGCAATCGCACCCTACGATGGCACATTGGTGTGCCATCCAATTTCTAATTTTCTTCTCTGCTCTTTGGCAGTATCAAGTTTAGAAGAATACCCAAGATCGCACCAAGCCCAATACCAGAGAACCCAACCCCGCCAAAGTTGAAGCTCATTCCTCCGATAGCAAAGACCAAAATGAGTGAAACGATGATCATATTGCGTGAATCACTCATATCTACTTTTGCGCGTACCAGTGTATTGATGCCCACAGAGGTAATGATACCAAAGAGCAGCAGCATCACCCCACCCATGACCGGCACAGGAATCGTCTGAAGAAAGCCACCCAGCTTGGAGAAGAATGCCAACGCGATGGCAAAGATCGCTGCCCAGGTCATGATCGCGGGATTGTAGGCCTTGGTGATCGTCACAGCACCGGTCACTTCTGAGTAGGTGGTGTTTGGAGGGCCACCCAAGAGAGAAGCCGCACTGGTAGCAAGACCGTCACCCAACAGGGTGTTTTCCAGTCCTGGATTTTCCAGATAATCCTCACCCGTAACACCAGAGATCGCTACCATATCACCGATATGCTCTACAGCTGGCGCGATGGCGATAGGGAGAATAAAAATAATGGCTTCCCAGTTGAGCTCAGGTAGTACAAAAGCAGGCATCGCCAGCACAGGGGCTTTGGCAATCGCATCAAAATTGACAATGCCAAATGCCATGGCTGTCAGATATCCTACCGTGATACCGATCAGAATAGGCAGCAGTTTCATCATCCCTTTGCCAAGAAGTGTTGCCAATATTGTAGCCAATAAGGTAACCATAGAGATAGTGATTGCAGGGCCAAACGGCACCAGCACAATCTTGCCGTCACCTGTATGACCTGTCGCCATAAAGACCGCCACAGGTGCCAGAATCAGTCCTATTGTCATGATCACGGGACCTGTTACTATCGGAGGCAACAATCTATGGATAAATCCGCTTCCTTTTAGGCGAATAAGCATACTTAAAAACACATAGAAAAGACCCGCTGCTGCCAAACCGCTCATCGTCCCTGCGATACCCCACTTCTCCACACCATAGATAATCGGTGCGATAAAAGCAAAGGAAGACGCCAAAAAGATGGGTGGTACATTTCTTCTATTGGTGACCTGAAAGATCAGTGTCCCCAGTCCTGCCGTAAAGAGCGCCACATTGGGATCAAGTCCTGTCAATATCGGCACCAATACCAAGGCACCAAATGCCACAAATAGAAACTGAAGCCCTACCACTGCATCCTTAAGCTGAAAGTTATACTGCGTTGCTTTCACTTTTACTCCTTTATCGTAAAACTTTTGTAAAATTTCATGATTGTATCACAATCGTGGTAAATAGTTGTGTAAGTTTTAGGAGTTTTTAGAGATAATCTTATTATTGACATTATGAAGGAAACAGTATGCAAATCAAAGTCATAGACCACCCACTGATCAAACATAAAATGGCATTTCTTAGAGACGAAAAACGCTCTATGCCTGAGTTTCGTAAACTCCTACATGAGATAGGCTTGCTGATGGCATTTGATGTCACCAGAGACCTGCAGCTGGCGGAGACAGTTATCCAGACACCAGTCGCTGTCACCAAAGCAGAAAAGCTGGAAAAACACCCCGTGCTGGTCAATATCCTCAGAGCCGGCATCGGGATGCTCAACCCCTTTATGGAGATTCTGCCCAAAAGCCGTGTGGGATTCCTGGGGATGAACCGTGATGAAGAGACACTGCAGGCACACAGCTACTACAACAAAATTCCCATGCAGGCACTGGACAACAAAGTCCTACTGCTCGATCCCATGCTGGCAACCGGAGGCTCAGCACTGAGTGCACTGGACTTTCTGAAAAGCAAAGGCGTAACCAATGTGACTTTTGTCTGTCTTGTCGCTGCACCAGAGGGCGTCAAAGCGATCAATGATGCCTATCCTGATGTCACCATCTATACGGCAGCACTGGATGAAAAACTCAATGAAAAAGGCTATATCGTTCCTGGACTTGGTGATGCCGGAGACAGGATATTTGGTACCGGGGATGACGAAAATCTATGAAGTCGTATGAAAAAAAACCCATCTCAAGGAAGAAAAATACACTTCCCTGCTTTGAAGGCAGTATCATAGGAGGAAAATACAAAGGCAAAAAGATCCTCATTCCCAACCTCTCGACCACCAGAAGCTCCAAAGCTATCCTGCGGGAATCGCTTTTTAATACCCTACAGTTTGATATTATTGATAAGGGATTCGTAGAGGTATTTGCTGGCAGTGGGTCTATCGGCCTAGAGGCATGGAGTCGAGGGGCAGGTAAACTCTTCTTTATCGAAAAGAACAGAAGCGTGTATGAGCTACTCAAAGAAAATCTACACCAACTCAATGCCACAGATGCCACAGCAATCCACGGCGACAGCTTTGAGATATTTCCAGACATCTATGCACGCATCCAGGACCAAAAGCTCAAGAGTTATTTCTACTTTGATCCTCCTTTCTCAACACGAGAAGGCATGGAGGATATCTATGACAAGGCCATTGCATTGATAGAGAAGATAGAGCCTGAAGTGTGCAAAGCTGTGATTGTAGAGCATATAAGTACGATCAAGATGCCAGAAAATATAGGCACCCTCCTACGAAAGAAGCAAAAAAAGTTTGGAAAAAGTAGCTTGAGTTACTATAGCTATCCTGCCTAATCGTCTATCCTCTTGACAACATCTGCAATCTCAAAAGCAGGTACTGCTTTACCAAAGTAATGACCCTGCGCAAAATGACATCCGAGCTCTTGCAATGCCACCTTAGTGTCAAGAGAGTCCACATGATTTGCGCCGATCTTCATATGCAACTCATCGCCTATAGAAACAATACTAGAGATCAATCTTCTTTTATGGTCATTTTCTGCCATATTTCTGATAATCGATCCATCTATCTTTATCGTTTCCAAAGGAAGAATCTCAAGGTGCTTCAGGTTGACATACTCTTTACCAAAATGGTCGATACAGAGCCTTATCCCCATCTTGTTAAGCATATAGAACTCTTCTGATACAGAATCAAAATCCTCTGCCAATACCATTTCAGGGATATCAATAATAATAGTCTTGGGATCAATCTCAAACTCCTGCAGCTTTTTTTCCAGCATTTCAGAAAAGACACCAGACTGTAGATCTGAAAGTGCTAAATTAATCGTCATATCAAGATCTATGCCTCTCTCTATTGACCAGAACTTTTTTTGTCCCAGTACATTATCAAGTAGGTGCGAAGTAATCTCTGACATGATACCAAATTCTATCGCCTTTGGCATAAAGTCCTCCGCAAGTAAAAATCCATACTTTTTGTGGTTAAGTCGAGTAAGTATTTCCACGCCAGACACTGTATTGTCTATCAGATTGTATATAGGCTGGTAAAAAAAGAAGAAATCTTTGTTTTTAATGGCATCAAGAAAGTCCTCTTTGCTTAATTTATTCGCCAAATATTTTGCACCACTCAATTCATGCTCTGGCAGCAAAAAACTTTTATGTGCCATATTAATTTTTTCACTGTTTTTGCTTCTTAAGATACGGTAGCTCTCATTGAGTATCTCTTCGACTGTCATATCTTTTTCAACCATAAAATAGAGACCCTGCATCACCTCAGCTTTTATGTTTTCTCCGAACAGAAAGTTTTGTACCTTCAGAACAATACTTTCCATCTCTCTTCTAATCTCATTTTTCTCCACAATATTTTCAAAAACTATCGCAAACGCATCACAATCAAACCGATATAAAGTGGCATGTGTATTCAACACTGCAAGTGCATCATTTACGATGTTTTTCAGTATTAGATCCATTTTTTCTATACCTTTTGCTGATTGCAATATATTGAAATCACGGATACCAAACATACCGATTGCTGTATCATATCCTTTCTGAGTGGCAGTCAAAATTACCGTAACAAGATCCGCACTCAAATGGTATCGCGTAGGAAGATTGGTCAGAAGATCCTTATACGCACTAATGCCTTCGATTCTTTCCTGCAACTTCAACCTGTTGGTAATATCCTGAAGAATAATAATTCTCCAAGAGTTGTTGTGACTGAACTGCATATGAAATTTATTGGTATTAATGGAAACAGGCACTGAGGAATTTCCCACAAGAATATACGCATGAGGGATATTTTTCCTTTTTTTTACTAGATCTACAAATTCTTCTTCTTCGGCGGCACCACTGGGTCGTATATTTACTTTTTTAAGATACTTCATGGTAAGAGTACCCTTTTTAAGTGCAAAGATTCTTGCGGCTTCTTTATTTGCAAAAATTACCTCTTCTTTGTCCGAGACAATCAGCACACCCTCTTCATGGATATCCATCGACTCATTGTAGACTTTGATTATGCGTCCAAATTTTTTGAGCTTTTGCCTCTTTTCATACGAATCATAAAAAATACGAATCAGACTGGCAAACACCAATCCGACTCCTACCAGAAATACATCATATAATGTAAATTGATTCAAAAAATTCACATTTCCCCCTACCTGAAAAATCTTACTATTCTTATATTAGCGAAAAAATGTCAAAAAGTGAACTTTTGGAGAGTGGGTCTAAGCAGAAAGTACAAAAGAGAAGGAAAGTAAACAGAAAATACTTTTTTAACCACTACTCAGAGAAAGAATATCAATTTTTAAGCCAAGAGACAAAAGAGGCAAAGAATCCCTTAGACTTCTTTTGGTCTTGAGCCAAAGGTTGCCTCATCTTCTCTTTTGTATTTTTTACACGTTCTGCCAACCTATCAGAAGCATGCTCTAGACGAAATGGCCTAAAAGAGCTGTTTTCCATCATCCAATATCCTCTCTATCTCATGCATAGCATCTTGATTTTTGAGCTGAAATTTAATCTCTATACGTCTAGATGCCTCCTTATTTTCAAAACTGCCTTTTTTGACATTATCGAGATAGGCTCTTCCGCTGGCAACAAGATATTTTTTCAGATCGTATCTCTGAGCGATAGGAAGCGTCAACAAATAATGCATCACCGCCAGCGCCCTCTCTTGAGAAAGCTTGAGATTATAGAGATAAGTGCCATCACTATCCGTATGACCCTCTATGACAATCCGCTCAAGATGTGGTCTGATCGCTTGATTGCTCACCAGCGCTCCTATATAATTCTCAAATGCGCGCTTCAGTTCCTCTTTGGACTCCTCTTTCAGTTCGCTGCTTCCTTTATCAAACAGGATAGTGGAGGAGAGCTTCAATGCACCACTGCTTTTATCAATATTGATCTTCTCTCCAAGCGTTTCCTTAAGTGCAGCAATGACTTTGAGCTTGATACCAGTCAGAGACCTAATCTGTGCTTTTTGACTCTGGAGTTTGGCTACGAGATCGTCATATTTGGTCTTTTTCTTATCCAGCGCCTCCAGCAGACTGACCAGTTTCTCATCTTTAAATTTGAGCTCTTTTTCCTTGTCGGTTAGATTGTTGGAGAGTACAATCACCCGCCCGACATACTCTTGGAGCTTTTTCTGTTTCTGCTGTAGTGTAGTATTGCTCTCCTGTGTCAGATTCTGCAGCAACACGACCTTTTTACTGAGCATGTCCACTTTACTGTTGCGTGCCAGCAGAAGCTGGTTGAGCTTTTCCAGCTCATTCTCTTTGAGTTTGAGCGAATCTTTGGTGAGTGTAATCAGTGCTTGAAGCTGCCCTATCCTTTCCTCTTTTGTTTGGCTAAGCTCTTTTTGACTTAACAACATACCCTGCGTACGATTCAGATCACCACTTACAGCATGCAATTTTCCTGAAAGTTTCTTTTTGTCCGCATTTGCCTGCGTGATGCTATTTTGCAGTTCAGCCAGTAGCAGATGGAGTTTTCTTACCTCTTCTTCTTGCAGTCTGATCTGCTCCTCCTGTACAGTGATAATCTTTCTCTTTTTCGCTATATCCTGCTCTTTTTCTGTGATTACTGCATGCTGCTTTTTGACAAGGTGTTCTTGCTGGACGATATTTTGGTCTTTTATTGCTATTGACTTTTTTTGTTGGTATATTTTGATCTTGCTGCTAACTAGCGAGCTGTTGATATCTCTGAGTAGAGTCTCTCTTTCGTTAAGTTTCAGCGTCAAAGCCTCTAGTCTCTTTTCAGTCAAATCAAGTGTGTCCATTTTTTCCATCAGCGTCACTTCGGTCTGGCCCAGTTTTTCCTGTTTTTCCTGCAAGTCTTCTCTGAGTATCATAGATTTGGAGACGATCGCTCCGATGAGCAGAATAAAGACAAACAACAATCCTGCCATCAGGTCGGCATAGGAGATCCAGAAGTTGCTCTGGTCATCATGGCTTCGTCTTTTGAACATTATGACTCTCTGTCGGTATCAGATAGTTTTTTCTGGATACTGAGGTTTTGCTCCACAATCATCTCTGCCATTTCACCCAGTTTATCTACAGCACCAGCAAGTTCGTCATCTATCTTGCTAAAAGTATGATCGACACTCCCGTTGAACTTCTCCAGCCCGCGGTTAAGACAATCTACTCCTTCTATAAAGGTACCGATATCCCTTTTCATCGTTGCCACTGCTTCTACACTCTCTTTGCGTTCATCTATCTGTTCTATGGTTTTACGCAGATCTCTGGATACACCCTCCATGTGATTTGTAATCCGCTCAAAACTGTTGGTCGTATCGTCGATAATAGTTTTAAAATTCCGAATATACTGATTGTTTAGGTCTTTGATAAAATCTAGACTAAAGGTCTCTTGCAGGGTCTGAATGATCTTTTGGTCTTTGAGCTCTGTCTGCATATGTTCATGCTTGATCAGCTCACTCTTTTTCCAGATACGACTGCCGTAGAGCTCCTCCAGATTCAAACTACTCTCTTCTATGCGTGCCAGACCTCTGCGCTCAAAAAAGATCCACCACAACGAAAGAAAGATACCATAGATAGAGGCATAAAAGGCCGTACCTATCCCAGAAAGCAGCAGGGAGATCTCACGATCAAGCTGACCACTGTCAGAGACGGTAAAATCTGGCATAGAGAGTGCAATCGCAATAAAAGTACCCAAGATACCCAACATCGGAAACACAGAGCTGGCAACCCGGGCAAAGTTGTCGTCTCTGATCCCTTTAAAATACTCCTCAATAAAGTCCCGTACTGTCAGGGTCGATTTGGTTTTCCCCATGATCGTCAATGCATTGGCTTTGAGTGCCTCCTGAAGGCTGTCTTCCATGAGGGCAAAGTTATTAGATATCTTACATGCCGCATAGCTGGCATTATGTTTGATGAAAAAGAGAAAAATCATAAAGACAATACTCAGAGTAATCAGTGTATGCATCTCCACTTTAAAGGACAGTACACCTGTGTATCCCAACGAAAGAAGCACTACCGCGATAAAAGGAACAAGAAAGAGTAGAAAAAATATCCCGAAACATGAACCGCCTGATTGATAATTGCGTTTATCCATCTGAAACCTTTGAGACAATAAGATTGAGGTGATTATAGCAAAATATTGATTGGGATTTACACTTTTTGACTATAATAGGAGAAAAATAACAGAAGAGGTCACGCATGGCATTGGATTTTCTAACAAAAAAAAGTAAAACAAAAAGTGGAAAAGTAGAAACACATCTGAGATGGTGGGTCTCCCTCGTCCTCTCACTCGCGCTTGCAATCGGCACCTGGAACCCTACCCAGCACCACTTTATCGGCTACATCAGCGGAGGAGACCCACTCTCTGGATTCAACCCCTTCTTTATCCTTATCATGATCGCTCTTTGGATTATGGCGATCAAAGCGATCATGCAGAGCATCAAGATTTATGGTGCGATCATCGCCGTAGCTATTATTGTTGCGTTTGTTTGGGGCCTAGCACAGTATGACATCATAGATACCTCCAAATGGAGTAATTTAGGCTGGATCGCTACTATTGGTGCGGGGCTGGTCATCTGGTTAGGAATGAATGCATCAATCATGTGGAAAAAAGCTACTGGTGTCTATACCACGGATGCGACGGACGAAGATTAGGTAATTGGCAGTAGAGAAAGGGAGACTGTGAAACGACGACATATTGCGGCACTTGCAGTGATCACCCCTATCCTCATCATCACAGTCCTTAACCTTTATTATCCGCTCTCTTACAAGATGCTCAGTGGGTATATGTTTGCCATCGCACTGGTATTCAAGTCTGCATTACTCTCTTTTTACTCAGCCTCCAAACTAAAAATTCTGGCGTTTGTCAAGGGGCTTACTATCATACAGGGAACCTACCTGCTCCTCAAGCGGTGGTTCCTTGACAACATTTTTGCCCGATGGCTCAAAAGGAATATTACAGATCATATCAAAGTGGGATTTCAGGAGCTTGGAGAGTACTACAGGGCACTCAACCTCAGAGCAAAACTGAAAAACATCTTTATCCCTCTTATTCTTTCTATCGTCTCTGCCTGGGCACTCTACACCACCGGCTACCTCGACAATCTACTGCTTTTTACGGAGGTCAAGGTCGTAGTGATAGGACTTTCCAAAACTATCTTAATGATGGGGGCCAAATTCTTTGGTTTTATGGTCAACTCGTGGATCACACCTATACTGGAGGTGTTTGCACTGAGCTATCTCTTTAGCTGGCTGGAGCGCGTACTGGGCAAAGAGAATCCCGTGGTAAGAATCTTCAACTGGCTGGGATTCAAGCTCAACACACTCATGTTTTTCTTTACTGATCTCAATAAAAAACATATCAACCCCCTACTGAATGACCACATATCAAAGCAGAGTCAAGGTCTCAGCAGCAGACTTTCTGGCTATGTCAAACGCAAGAAAATCACCTACGAATATGAGCAGTTTGAAAAATTTGAACGGTGCATCCTCAAGGGGCACATTAGTGCCTACTATACATTCAAGGATATGGAAAAGATTACAGACAAAAAAGAGCTCTATACCCTCATCAATAAAAAAACTGATGACAATCTGGATATCGTGGCTTTTGTCTCACGCAACAGCAAAGGAGAGCTACTGCCTGAAGCGGTAGAGGACTCCTTCTATCATGATATCTTTATCCT
>JALVVQ010000162.1 GCA_027023325.1 Campylobacteraceae bacterium
TCCAAGAGTACCAAGGTCTCCATCGATGAGCTTGGTGCATTGATTGCAGAGGGGCAGATCAAAAAGCTTCCACTTATCGTGAAAACAGATGTACAGGGTTCTCTCGAAGCGATCAAGGGAGCTTTGGAGGAGCTTAGGAATGAAGAGGTCAAAGTTGAAGTAATCCACCAGGGTGTAGGCGGTGTGACAGAGAGCGATGTGACGCTGGCAGATGCCAGTGAAAATGCTATCATCATAGGCTTCAATGTGCGTCCTACGGGATCTGTCAAAAATAAAGCCAAAGAGCTGGGTGTAGAGATCAAAACGTACTCGATCATTTATGATATCATCGATGATGTCAAAGCACTGCTTGGTGGTCTCATGAGTCCTGTGCTGAGTGAAGAGGTCACTGGTCAAGCAGAGGTAAGAGAGACCTTTACTGTGGCTAAAGTCGGCACGATCGCGGGCTGTAAAGTGAGTGACGGTATGATTGAGCGAAATGCGAGTGCAAGACTGATTCGCGACGGTATCGTGATCTACACAAGCAAGATCTCTTCGCTCAAGCGCTTCAATGACGATGTCAAAGAGGTGAAAAATGGCTATGAGTGTGGTATCATGCTCGAGAACTTCAATGATATCAAAGAGGGCGATGTCATCGAAGCCTTCAAGGAAGTCGAGGAGCAGGCCAGCCTATGACGCCTGCTGAGATCAAGCGAAAACGCACAGAATCCGTACTCAAAGAGCTTCTTCCTGAAGCACTGAGTACACTTGATGATCAACGCATTAATCACCTCAATGTGACGGAAGTAGTATGCTCACGAGGGCGCTACGATGCAAGGGTCTACCTCGATCCTATCGGAATAGACGAGAAAGAGCAGGGCGAAGCTCTCAAGCAGCTGCGCAAAGTCTCTGCACATATCAAAAACCATATCCGTGACAGCGAGGGCTGGTACAAGGCTCCCAATTTTGTTTTTGAGTTTGATACGCACCTAGAGCATATCAGTAAGATGGATGCACTGTTTAAGCAGATAGCAACAAAAGAAGAGAGTGAGCAAACAGATGAATCTTGAACAGCAGATTGAAAAGATCGTACGCTCCAATGGTGCGGTGTTTTATGATACTGAGACAGTGACTGAAGGTGAGCAAACAATTTACCGTGTCTATGTGACCCAAGAGGGCGGTGTTTCGCTAGATCTCTGTGCAGAGATATCCCGAGAGCTCTCTCCTTTTTTGGATGTGCATCCTCCTATGGGCGGCAAGTATATCTTGGAGGTGAGCTCTCCTGGACTGGAGCGCAAGCTCACCAAGTCAAAGCATTTCCAAAACTCTATTGGAGAGAAGATAAAATTCAAGGTCATCGGTATAGACAAAGGCAAAGGCACCCTAAGCGCTGCCGATGACAAGGGAATTACTATAGAGACCAAGCAAGGTGAAGAGATCTACGAGTATGGTCAATTAGGGACAGTCAAAACCTACATAGAGTGGTAGCGTCCCCCCCCCAAAGGAGAAGTACAGATGCAAGATGAGTTTTATATGCAACTTGCTCTCGATGAGGCATGGAAGTACCAGCTTCTGACCTATCCAAACCCAGCTGTAGGTGCAGTTGTTTTATATAATGGCCAGATCGTCTCCATAGAAGCACACCAAAAAGCAGGCAGTTCTCATGCTGAAGTGTTGGCACTCTTGTCTGCCTATGAAACAATAAGTGGTACCACAATAGACTTTGATAGATTTGATGCAAACTTAGCACACCAGTTTTTACGCCAACTCCCCAAAGATTTTTTTACTCAGTGTAGTATCTATGTGACACTAGAGCCATGCTCACACGAGGGTCGAACACCTTCGTGTGCTTCATTGCTGGCAGTACTTGCATTAAAAGAGATAGTTATCGGAACCAAAGACCCCATCGTAGGACATGATGGCGGCATAGACATCGTAGGTCGGGGTGAATCATCTGTTAGTTCGTCTGCCCTGACAATTAAAGTAGGTATACTGGAAGAAGCATGCAAAACTTTGATTGAGCCTTTTATAGTATGGCAAAAAAAAGCATTTGTACTCTTCAAGCTGGCGCAGACTACGAATGGGCGTATTGGTGGAGGATATCTAAGTGCTAAAGCTTCGCTCAAACATGTGCATCAGCTAAGAGAGGTGTGTGATACATTACTTATCGGTGGCAACACGGTAAGAGAGGATAAGCCTACCTTAGATTGTAGGTTTAGTGGAGGCAAGGCTTGCGATGTGCTGATTTATAGCCATGAAAATCATTTTGATAATAAAATTCCTCTTTTTGAAATTCCCGATAGAGAAGTTGCTATTACGAAAAATCTGGATTTCTTAGAAAAGCCCTCTTTTGTTTTGGTAGAAGGTGGAGAAGGAATGCTCAATGCTCTCAAAGAAAAGATTGATTGGATGCTGATTTATCAGACACCTAAGCTATCTACAAATACTTTAACCTATAATACTACGATGAATTTACACTTTTTACATCAAGCCAAAAAAGATGTAGATATGATGATATGGAGCAAAAACCTTGGGTATTGAAAAATTGACAGACAAAGAGAAAAAACAAGAAAAAATCGTAGAGATGTTTGATGATATCGCTTCGACCTATGATAAAGCCAACAGAGTACTCAGTATGGGGATT
>JALVVQ010000163.1 GCA_027023325.1 Campylobacteraceae bacterium
CCGTAGCAGAGAACCAAACAGCTGCTATCACACTGGTAGCCACAGATACAAGCGCCATCACCTACAGTATCAGCGGAGGGGACAGTGCAAGCTTCAGCGTAAATTCAAGCACGGGCGTGGTGACCTTCAGCACAGCCCCTGACTATGAGACCAAGACATCCTATACCTTCACAGCCACTGCTACAGATGCAGCAGGCAATGCAACAACACAAGATGTGACTATTACTATCCTCAATGATGCCTGTACAGGTGGTGATGTGATATCGCACCTGGGTACAGACTATTGTGCAGTCACCTCTCCTTATACAGGAAAAGTATGGTTGGACAGAAACTTAGGGGCGACCATGGTATGTAGCAAATCCAGAGATGATGCAGATGCAGGGTTTACAGATGCGACATACACAGCAGACCAAGGAAGTTGTTTTGGAGACTACTACCAATGGGGCAGAAACTTTGACGGGCATGAAAACAATGAGAGTAGCACTACTGCCATACAAGCCACACAGATAGACCCGGTACAGTCAGAAGTAGAGGGCAAGTTTATCACCTCTGGTGATACCAATGACTACGACTGGGCAAAAGCCATCGACAGTAATGGAAGCACAAGACAAGCCAACTGGTCTAAGACAGATGGGTCTTCAGTCTGTCCTGTAGGATTTAGAGTGCCGACGATTGATGAACTGAAAGCAGAACTCTTTGATACAGACTCTTCAGAAATAGCAGATAGAGATGACGCATTCAACAGTTTTCTTAAGCTGCCGACTGCTGGTTTCCGCTACGGCTACGGCTCGGGTTCCTTGGAGGGTCAGGGTACGTGGGGCGATGTGTGGTCTAGCTCGGTCGATGGTGCTTACTCGTATGATGTCGGCTTCAGCAGTAACCTTGCAGACTGGTATCACGTCAATCGTGCCTACGGTCAGTCGGTGCGTTGCCTGAGGGATTAAGACTTAATACTTGCAAGCTTCAGCTTGCTCGCGATTTTTTCTTTGAAAACCCGTAGGTTTGGCCGTGCCAAACGCTATGAAAAAATAGGTATAACGGTAATACCTATTTTGCATAAAATATAACAAAAACAGATCATTTACAGAACAAATACCCAGAAAACCTAAACCGTGACGGCGCGTGTGACACGGTCACACCTACGAAAAATATGACAATACAACATATTTAAAACCCCATCTCTATAAATTTGCCATAATACACCTATGGCAAATTATAAACGAATACTTCTTGATGGGTATAGCTACTATATCACGATGGTGACTTATAAGCGTAGCCCCATATTGTTGCATGACATTGCACTCTTGCGTCAAAGTTTCGCATATGCTAAAACCAAGTTTGTGTTTTCTATTGATGAGATAGTAATTTTGCCTGACCATCTACATATGATACTCACAGTGCAACGAGCAAAAGAGTACCCTGAGATCATAAGCACTATCAAGTGCCACTACTCAAAACGCTGTGATGCAGGTCTGACAAAGCATATCATACAGAGCCATAGCCGCAAGAAGCAGGGGTACAACCCCGTATGGCAAAAACGCTATTATGAACATACTATCAGGGATGAAAAAGATTATGAACAAAAGCGTTTATATATGTATCATAATCCTGCCAAGCATGGGTATGTTGAGAATGTTGAGATGTGGGGGTATGGGTCGTTTTATTGATATTTCCTTGTGGTTGTAGTTGGGATTTGGCGTTTGGCGCGGCCAAACCTACAAGGAGTGGCATTGCATATTGGCCATGCCAAACGCTATGATGAAAGACGAATACTATGTCGCATTGTTGGTGCATGCCACGCATCTGACAGATTCGGGTCTGACCTCCATCCGTCCTATCCCTATCTCCTCTTCACACTCGATACAGATACCAAACATCGGGTGCTCTATGCGGGAGAGGGCATTGGTCAGTCTGGTCATGCGCAGCAGTGACTCATCGAGTACTTTGTGATTGACATGGCTCTCTCCCATAGCTTCCAGGCGGGTAAGCCGACCCAATCCGCAATCTGGTGAGATGGGCTTGGTCTTCTCTTTGAGCGTTTCAATCTGCTTTTGCAGGGCTTGTATCTCCATTTCTATCTTTTGCTTGAGTAGTGCTTTCTCTTCTGTGGTCATGATTTGAACCTATAGCCTAGCCCCTCTAGAAGGATACGAAGCTGTTCGGGAATGTCTCCTTGAAACTCTAGGCTGTCTTCTTTGATTGTTCCTCCTGTGCCGAGTCTCTTTTTGAGTGTTTTAAGCAGTGCTTGTAGAGCACTCTTTTCGAGGTAAAGAGGTCTGACAATCGTGACCATCTTGCCTCTGCGCTTCTCTTTGGTGAAATGAAGCTGGTGTTGTTGTGGCGCTTTGATTTCAGTAGAAGCTTTTTTAGGAGTCTTCCCTTTATTGTCCGATACCCAGGTGTCTTCAAAATTGGCTCCCATCTCAAATAGATTTTTCTGCATCATGCCTCCTCTATCGTATAGATGATTTCAGTTTTATTTTTCTTCGTCTGTATCTCTTTGATGCTCAGTCCTTGAATCGGAAGCGCTAAAAAATTCTCCAGCGTATCGATTCCAGCCTTGGCAATCTCACGGAGCACGATACCTCTGTAGGCTTTTGCCCAGTGGCTGACCACTTTGCC
>JALVVQ010000164.1 GCA_027023325.1 Campylobacteraceae bacterium
GAGGACAATGAGGCACTTGAGGCACTGGCACATCCGGACTATCTCTCCATCCGTCTGCCCGTTCCCGGCCCCTACTCCCTCATCCACAAGGAGGCCACGCCTGCTGATATCGAGCTGGCACTGCGTATCGCACTGACCTATGGCAAAAGCAGTGCAGATGAGGTCTATACGGTTTCCTTCGCAGATACAGAGTATAAAGTACAGCCTTTTGCAAGCAAAGCAGAGGCGCAACGGTACTTTTTCAATGCTGCAGGCACTAAAGAATAGAGGAGAATAAACAAGAATGGAAGTCTGAGTAAACGGGGAAGCTATACTTTCCGCTAAACTATTAAAGGAGATCAAATGTTATCAACAGTATTCATATTTCTAGCGGAGCTATATGCAATATTTCTAGTGATTTCAATTATAATGTCAATAATAGACTCAATAAGTAGAGCAATACCTCGTAATACTGGTGATTTGCTATGGTTTTTAGTATTGGTCATACTGTTAGCTATATTATTGAATCTGGTTGGGAGTAATTCCCCGACCCTTGGGTCGATTCCAAAATCGCCCATAGAATATAATTTATCATGAGTTGCGTCTCACCAATAAATTTCAATCTGCTTCATACCCCGCACCTTCGGGTCGGGGTTGTTAATTCTAGATAAGATGCAGAAAACTATTTGCACAAAGAAGTATCTTTGGCTGACCTTGCCACGCCTCTCCTCTTCCATACACTCATCTGGCTGATCGTATGCTGGAATTTTCTGGCACTTTCTCGGAGGATAAAGGGGATATCCTGCGTATCTACAAGTGTGAAGTGTGGTTCCAGTAGTGTTTTGAGTCCGTCGAGTGTATAGTGTTCCTGCCCACTCTCGTCGGTATAGCCTCCTATCCACAATGCCTTGTCTGTGCTGCTCTCCTCCCAGGTGTAGGGGGAGGTGAGGATGAGGATACCGTCTGTGTTGAGTCTGGTGTGAATATCTTGCAGAAATAGCTTTGGATCATAGAGTCTGTCCAGAAGGTTGGTTGCCAGTATGAGATCATAGCCTTTGAAATGGGGTTTGAGATTGCAGGCATCTCCCTGCCAGAATGAGACACGATCGCGCACATGCATAAAAGAGAAATCTTCTATCTTTCGGGTTATTGTGTCGGTGATCTCTCCTTCTATGGTTTGTTGAAAGGTGATGGTACCTTGCTGCTGCATCTGCGCAGCGATCTGTATAAATCGGGCAGAAAAGTCTATCGCAGTGACCTGCTCAAATACATTGGCAAGCTCAAAAGCACCTCTGCCCACCGCACAGCCCAGCTCAAGGGCATGCTTCTGCTCTGTCTCCTGTGTATAGTAAATGGCAAGCATTGCGACCTTTTGGGCGAAATTCTCTATGCCAAAATAGCCCTCTGAGTAATGAAAATCACAGTATTGATTGACCAAGGTGTCTCCTTCATAGAGACTTTTTGGGATGGATGGGGATGGATGGCTTTCTGTTTCGTTGCCAAGTACATAGCGAAATCCTGCATGCTGATAAAAGTGTCGTCTGAAAGCATAGCGTGAGTGCTGCATGATCTCATTGCCAGAGCTGGCAAAGGAGCCGCCTTTGATGAGATTATGCTTGCCATCGAAGGTCGGTGTGGAGAAGTCGTCATAGATAGGATGAGGCGCAAACCCTGCAAAGCCGTCAATGGGTGTCGAAGTCCACTGCCAGACATTGCCTACGACATCATACAGTTCGCCAAAGTCAAAGCGGTTGATGGGGCAGGGGGAGGCGTAGTGGGCAAAGTTGATATTGGCCTGAGTATCATCAAAGTCAGGTATATCCCGGATACCACTGAGAGCACGCAGACGGTACCATTGCGCTTCGCTGGGCAGGGTGTAGGTCTGACCTTCTTTGGCGCTTTTCCAGCGACAAAACGCCATTGCTTCGAGCGCATTGACCTCTACCGGCCAGGAGAGAGGCAGGGGGATCTCTCGATCCAGCAGTCTCAGGCGGTAGCCTCCGGCAGTATCCGGTACCCAAAATACAGGGTGTGCAGCTCCCCTCTCCTGGAGAAAGCTTTTCCCCTCTTCATCCCAGTATCTCTTGTCCTGATAACCGCCATCCTGTACAAAGGGAAGGTACTCTCCGTTGGAGACGAGGTAGCGTGATGCAGCAAAATCGGAGAGTTTTTCGCTGTAGGTGCCGTACTCGTTGTCCCAGCCATAGAGAGGATGATCAAGAGGTTTGCCTAGCGTGATCTCTCCTCCCTCTATAGGTATAAGACTGTTTTCCGGTGCCACGGGGTCATCCGTGCATGGGATGAACTCCTTGACAGACTTGATAAACGCCAGAGGCATCTGCCGATGCAGCACCGAAGAGGTCTCGATATGGATACGCTCGTGTTCGATCCCCATCAGTATCACCCAGAAAGGACTCTCTTGTGTGATGGGCAGTGTCATGGGAAGGGTCTCGATCAGGTGGAGCACATGCTGCTTGACTGCTTCTCGGTACTGTCTGACATCTGCCACTTCGGGCCATCGGTAGCGACTCTCCTCCATGTCGTCCCAGACCATCTCATCTACCCCTATAGCAAAGAGAGATTCGTACTCGGGATTGATCCGCTGGGTAATGACTTTTGCCAGGATCAGT
>JALVVQ010000165.1 GCA_027023325.1 Campylobacteraceae bacterium
AAGAAGCTGATCGCAGAGACTGGTGCCGGACAGCACGGTGTAGCACTGGCAACGGCAGCGGCACTGGTAGGGCTGGAGTGCGACATCCATATGGGTGAAGTAGACATGGCAAAAGAGCACCCCAATGTCATCCGTATGCGGATCCTTGGAGCCAATGTCATCCCTGTCACACATGGTCGCAAGACACTCAAAGAAGCAGTAGACTCTGCCTTTGGTGCCTACCTTGGTGATCCTCAGACACAGCTCTTCGGTATCGGCTCTATCGTCGGTCCTCACCCCTATCCCCGTATGGTCAGAGACTTCCAGTCCATCGTTGGCGTAGAGGCGAGAGAGCAGTTCCAGACGATGACAGGAAAACTTCCTGACAATCTTGTCGCCTGTGTAGGTGGTGGCTCCAATGCCATCGGACTCTTCACTGCCTTTATGAATGATGAAGCTGTGGCCATGCACGGGGTCGAGCCCTCAGGCAGAGATATCAATACTCTCGGAGAACACGCCGCTACCATGACACATGGCAAGCCAGGCGTCATGCATGGCTTCAAATCCTACATGCTCCAAGATGCAGAGGGTGAGCCAGCAGAGGTCTACTCAGTAGCCAGCGGTCTAGACTATCCTTCGGTAGGGCCACAGCACAGCTACCTCAAAGATATCGGCAGAGTCAACTATGCCCACATTTCTGACACTGAGACGATCGAGGCCTTTTTCGAGCTCTCCAGACTCGAAGGTATCATCCCCGCTATCGAATCAGCCCATGCTATCGCCTATGCCATGAAGCTTGCCAAGACAGCAGATGTCGGCACCATTCTTGTCAATCTCTCAGGTAGAGGAGACAAAGATATCGACTTTATCGCCGAGACCTATGGAGCAGAGTACGGAATATAAGCTACTCTACCACCGTCCCTTCGGGGCACGCTACCTGAATGATCTCTCCGTTGGGTACATCGATCCGTTTGGCAGTCATTTTTCCCTGCCAGACACAGCCCGTATCTAGACAGACCACCGCTTCATTTTCGATATAGCCCAGTGTAGACCAGTGGCCAAAGAGTACTTTTGCGCCCAAGGGCTTACGCTTTGCTACTTCAAACCAAGGATAGAGACCTGCGCTGTAGGTCTTCTTGCCAGGAGCCCCTTTTTGATCAAAGTCCAGCCTGCCTTGCGCATCACAGTAGCGCATACGCGTAAACGCATTGATGGCAAAACGGTTTTTCTTCGTATTTTCAAATGTATGCACCCCGCCCAGCATCTTCTTATCCAGCCATTTGGCTGCTTTGTCGCCTTGGAGCTTCTCTTGGAGCTTTTTACTATAAGAGAGTGCCATCTCCAGATCAAAAGCAGGCGGGATTCCTGCATGCACCATTGCATAGCCCAGCTTCTCGTCATAATGTACAAAAGGCAGCGTGCGCATCCAGCCAATAAGCTTTTCTGCATCTGGTGATTTCAAGATAGGATCGATTGTAGGATTGCTTTTTTTAAGCCCCCAATAGGCAGCCAACAGTGTGATATCATGATTGCCGAGCACCACCTCAACACGCTCCCCGATACTATAAAGATACGCCAGCACCTCCAGCGACTCCGAACCTCGATTGACCAAATCCCCTGCGATCCAGAGCCTATCCTGCGCTGGATCAAAATCAATCTTCTCCAGCAATCGCATCAACGCACTATAACAGCCCTGAATATCCCCTATCGCCCAGACCCTCCGATAGGGTCTCTCTGATACCTTTCTTCCTGCACCAAACAAACGCAAAATACTATCAACTAATCCCAAAATATCTCCATAAAATCTATCTATACCACTGGTATGATCTAGGATTATTATAGCGAAAGATACAAAATAGATAGATTTTAGTTTTAACTTTAGCTTTAACTATCTTGGCTTCTGTAGAGTGTAAAAAATGGGGTCGGGTGTCAAATATATAGAACTACTAACTATTCTTAATCCGGCTCAAGCTCTGTGGGGTAATGCCTAACATTGTGGCGAATTGGTAGTCAGGTAGTACTTTTTCGTAGATGGGTGCTATCTCTTTTATTAGTTGGTATTTTTCTTTAGCGGTTAGGCGTTTCATCATTTGTACTCTTTGTACTATGGTGACTAGCTGAAAGTCCGATATTTTTTTGGCTAAACTCATCCATTTTAGGCTGCTTTCGTATAGTTTGTCTAGCTCTCTAAAGTCTGCTTCGTATACTATGCAATCTTCTAGTGCTTCGGCAAAAAACATACTATCGCTTTTAGTTAAGTATGATACATAGTCTCCACAAAATACATCTATTTTAAAATCATCTTTATTGTAATTTAGAGCTATTGTAAAATCTTTGCCCTCTGTGCTAAGGCTACATATCCTTACAATTCCGCTAGAGATGTAGTGTAGCTTATAGCAAACCTCTCCTGTAGTAAATAGTTCGTCGCCCTTTTTGTACTGTTTTTCAGTAAAGAGTTTAGTGACAATTTGCCACTCGGCATCGTTAATGTCTATCATTGTTTCAATATATGTTCGTAAAAAATCCATAGAAAATCTTACCATATGTGAATGACAAAATAGATAAAAAAGTCTATAATGCTTTAAAAAAAGGAAACAAATGGGCTTTAGATTCGATATGATAAAAATGC
>JALVVQ010000166.1 GCA_027023325.1 Campylobacteraceae bacterium
ATCAAGTCTTTGCCATTGATCGTGACGATATAGCAGTTGGTCTGGTAAGCCCCCATGGGGCGGGATTTAATCTGCATGGGTTATAATACTCCTATGAATTTTTATCACACCATTGAAACCGCACTGCAAAGCCATGATATTGATACCAAAGAGAGGCTCTGTGCTGATCTTCTGAAGTATTGTAGCACAAATGAGACCGTATCTCAACCCCAGAAACCAGCGCTGCTTTTCGATACCCCTTCTTATGCACCACTGTGTATGATTGTGCACCCCAGAGAGCTGCCTGCCCGCAAGCACTTCGATACGACAGAAGGGCTGGCGACACTGGTGCATGCGGTGACACATATTGAGTTTTCGGCGATTGATCTGGCGCTGGATGCGGTGTATCGTTTCCCTGCTATGCCTCAGAGATTCAAACTGGACTGGCTGGTGGTGGCAGAGGATGAGATACGCCACTTCAGAATGTTGCATGGGATACTGGAGGCGTTGGGATACAGCTATGGTGATCTGCCGGTGCATCAGGGGCTGTTTGATGCCAGCATGCATACTGCTGGGGATGTGCTTGACCGTATGGCGGTGATTCCCAGACATTATGAGGCAGGTGGACTGGATGTCAATCCGCAGATTGTCAAAAAACTTCTCAATCAGGCAAAAAACCCCACCGTAGCCGCCATCATTGAGGCACTCAATACGATAGAGCAGGAGGAGATCACGCATGTCCGCAAAGGGGATTATTGGTTTCGCTGGCTGTGTGAACAGCGTGGATTGGAACCTGCTGAGACTTTCAAAGAGATACTGTCTCGCTATGCACTCCATCGACACAAACCACATATGAATATCCCCGCACGCAAAGCAGCAGGATTCGCCTGTGAAGAGCTGCTATCGCTTGGTGCCAGAGAGTGTGATTGATACCTCTTGGGTGTTAGATTTTGGCAATAAGCTCCAATTGGATAAAATTAGATACTTTTACACCGTTTTCATATCAAAAAGGCAGCAATACTATGAACGAAACCAGAGATTTTTTACGCACGATTGTCGAAGAGGACCTACGCTCAGGCAAGTACAGTGAGGTCGTGACACGATTCCCTCCAGAGCCCAATGGCTTTCCGCATATTGGACATGCCAAGTCTATCGCACTCAATTTTGGTATCGCAAGAGACTATCAAGGACACTGCAATCTGCGGATGGATGACACTGACCCTACCAAAGAGGATACCCGCTATGTGGAGGCACTCAAAGATGCTGTGCAGTGGCTGGGATTTGATTGGGGTGAGCAGGTCTATTATACCTCTGATTACTTTCCCAAGCTCTATGCCTATGCCGTGCAGCTGATCAAGATGGGCAAAGCGTATGTCGATAGTCTGAATGAAGAGGAGATACGGGAGTATCGAGGCACTGTCACAGAAGCTGGCAAAAGAAGTCGCTATGGAGATCGCAGCATCGAAGAAAATCTGGATCTCTTCGAGCGGATGAAAAATGGAGAGTTTGCCGATGGTGAACATATACTCAGAGCCCGGATCGATATGTCCGCTGCCAATATGAAGATGCGTGACCCACTACTCTATCGCATCAGACATGCTCATCACTTCAGAGCAGGAGATGCATGGTGTATCTACCCTATGTATGACTTTGCCCATTGCCTTTCGGACTATACCGAAGGGGTCACGCACTCGCTCTGTACGCTGGAATTTGAGAACAACAGAGAGATTTATGATTGGGTGCTCGATACGCTGGGGTTGGAGCCACCTCGCCCCTATCAGCATGAGTTTGCACGATTGGGTATCAACTATACCGTGATGAGCAAGCGTAAGTTGCTGGAACTGGTCGAAGGGGGTCAGGTAGAGGGCTGGGATGATCCTCGTCTGCCTACGATCGCAGGCTACAAGAGGAGGGGCTATACCCCAGAGTCTATTTTGACCTTTTGTGATCAGATCGGGGTTGCCAAGGCCAACTCCACTGTCGATGTGGCGCAGCTGGAGTTTTGTATCAGAGATGATCTCAACAGCAAAGTACCGCGTGTGATGTGTGTACTCGACCCCCTCAAAGTGACGATTGTCAATTATGAAAGAAGCGAAGAGATAGATGCCTCCTACTATCCTCAGGATGTCCCCAGAGAGGGATCACGAAGGCTTCCTTTTTCCAAAGAGATCTATATCGAGCGAGAGGATTTCACGGAACAGCCGCCCAAAGGCTACTACCGTTTGACACCAGAGCAGCCCGTGAGACTCAAGCATGCCTATATCATCACCTGTGAAGAGGTGATAAAGGATGCCAAGGGCAACATTGTCGAGATCAGAGCACGATACCATCCCGACTCCAGAAGTGGCTCAGATACCAGTGGTATCAAGGTCAAAAGTGCTATCCAGTGGGTAGAGGCCAACAGTGCCAAGCAGGTTGAAGTGAGATTGTATGACAGGCTCTTTCTGTCAGAAGCGCCTGAGGGGATCGAAGATATCAATCCTGATTCTTTGAAGATCATCAAAAGTGCTTTGATAGAGCCAGCGGTAATCAACGAGAAGCCGGATGAGCGATTCCAGTTTGAGCGGCAGGGGTATTTCTATGTAGATC
>JALVVQ010000167.1 GCA_027023325.1 Campylobacteraceae bacterium
CTCTCACAGAAGCAGATGGTACTGCTAGGCAGAGCGGTCTACCAAAAAGCGCAGTATCTACTGCTGGATGAACCGACGGCACCACTGAGTCTTACTGAGACTGAAAAACTGTTTACAATTATTGAAAAGCTCCGCAAAGAGGGTATGGGCATTGTCTTTATTTCCCATCGACTGGATGAAGTTTTCAATACTTGTGAAAAGATCACCGTACTGCGAGACGGAAAACTGGTCGATACTTACAAGACCGCACAGAGCAGTATAGACAGAATCGTGGAGGCAATGCTGGGGAGGAAGCTGGAAAACGCCTTTCCTCAGATTAATCCACCTGCAGAAGATATGCTATTGGAGGTCCAAAGGCTCTCTGGTGATGGTGGCATCCGTGAGATTGATCTTCATGTCAAAGCAGGCGAGATCGTGGGATTGACTGGCTTGGTAGGAGGTGGTAAGACAGAGCTTTGTAAGCTGCTGTTTGGCGAAGGAAAGGTGAGTGCAGGAGAGATAAAACTCAAAGGACAGACAGTCTCTCCCCAGACTCCCCATGATGCAGTCAGAGCAGGTATTGCCCTTGTACCTGAAGAGCGGCGCAAGGAGGGAGTATTGGTAGAGGAGAGTATCGCTACCAACCTTACTCTGCCTACGCTGAGCCGCTATTGTAGTGCTTCTCTCATGCGCAAAGGCAGAATCAACAAAGCCTCAAAAGAGAGTATCGCCAAGGTAGGAGTCAAGACACCTGGTCCGAAACAGCTGGTTTCGAACTTGAGTGGCGGCAATCAGCAGAAGGTGGTGATAGGCAAATGGCTCCTCTCGGATGCATCACTTTTTTTGCTGGATGAGCCGACCAAGGGAGTAGATGTAGGCTCCAAATCAGACATCTATGCGCTGATTTCAGAGTTGGGTGAGACAGGCAAAGGGGTGCTCTATGCCTCGTGTGAGTTCAGCGAAGTGCTGGGGCTGACACATCGCATCTATGTGATGTACAACGGAACGATCGTCAAAGAGCTCATCACTGCAGAGACCAGTGAAGAGGAGTTACTATTTTATTCCACAGGAGGAACAGAGTTTGGAAAGTAAAAAATTGGATATTTTTGGGTTTTTTTATAAATACGGCACGATACTGGTCACGATACTGGCGCTGCTCTATTTTTCTCTGACACTGGATAACTTCCTCAACTTCAACAATGTCACCAATATCTTTCGTTCAGTCTCGATCGTGGCACTGATCGGACTGGCGATTACTATCTCTCTGACGATAGATGGGTTTGATCTCTCTGTGGGTGCAGTGGCAGGCTTTGCTGCGGTGATTGCCGCAAAGTTTATGGTTATTTGGGGCTTTGGCACGGTCATGGCGGTGATTGTGCCGCTGATTGTGGGTATTCTGATTGGAGGTATCAATGCCTTTTTGATTATCAAAATCGGTATACAGGATATGCTCGCTACGCTGTCTATGATGTTTCTGCTGACAGGTATCTCAGTGACATTTCAGGGCGGCTCGGCTATCTACAACTTCATGCCTATTCCCGGTGGAGGTATCGCCGAACACACGATGCAAAAAGCCTTTCTTTTTATCGGGCAGGGCAAATTTCTGGGGATTCCTGTACCTGTCTATATTATGCTGCTGGTCGCCACACTGGTGCATGTCTTTCTCAACTACACCAAGCACGGTCGCTATCTCTATATGATCGGAGGCAACCATGAGGCTGCCAAGCTCTCGGGTATCAAGATCAACCGTTACAAGCTCATCGCCTATGTGATGTCCGGCTTCCTCTCTGCACTGGCAGGTGTGGTGCTGGCTGCGCGACTGGGCTCAGGTGAGGTGGATGCAGGCTCCCCCTATCTCATGGATGGTGTGGCAGCAGCCTTTGTTGGATTTTCGGTACTGGGTACAGGCAAGCCCAATGCTTTTGGTACCCTGCTGGGTGCACTACTGATGGGTATCCTGCTCAATGGTCTGGTGATGATGGATTTCCCCTACTATTCGCAGGATATCGTCAAGGGTATCGTACTGCTGCTGGCACTGGGGTTGACCTACTATAAAATGAAGCATAGAGCCTAAAGGAGTAAGTAATGGCATATACAATTTTGGACAAGGAGAGTGTCTGTGGATATCTCTCACAGATTGCCGAGGTGGCAGCCTACTTTGGAGGTGACGAGATAGAGGCGACAGAGATCGGTGACGGTAACCTGAATTTCGTCTATCTGATCCGCTCCGTCTCAGATCCTGCCAAAGCAGTGATTGCCAAACAGGCAGTACCCTATCTGCGTATCGCTGGTGAGGGCTTTCCTCTGAGCAGGGAGCGCATGACCTACGAGATCCGTGCGTTGCTGGCATTTAAAGAGCTGGCACCGGATTTTGTACCCGATATCTACTATACCAGTGAGGAGATGAGTCTGCTGGTGATGGAGTATCTGGGTGATCATGTGATCTTTCGTACTGGACTATTGGAGGGGAAACAGTATCCCCATTTTGCTGCGCATATCTCCAGCTATCTGGCAGAGACACTCTTTCATACTTCCTCACTCTCTCTGCAGAGCGAGGAGAAGCGGGCACTCATGGATCGCTTCAA
>JALVVQ010000168.1 GCA_027023325.1 Campylobacteraceae bacterium
GATGAGGCCTATCTGGAAAGTGTCCTCAGAAAGGAACTTTATCACCTCTTCAGAAAGAAGAAATAGGTTGTTTTGATTATATTAATCAGCTTGATTTATAAGCTTGTGTACTGGGTTGTAACCATCCGATACACAGTCTGATACTCTTCACTGCACTTTGACTGTTTTTACCTTTTTTCTTCCTTGTTTTTGCTACTATCAATTACCAATATTTAAACAATTAGGAGATAGTAATGTCATTACTTGAAGACTATAGGGCACACACTGCAGAGCGTGCCGAACTGGGTGTACCACCGCTGGCATTGACAGCCGAACAAGTTGCAGAACTCGTAGAGCTACTCAAGGCAAATCCAATCGCTGACGAAGCTTATGTGATGGAGCTTTTTACAGAAAAAGTACCGGCAGGGGTGGATGATGCAGCTTATGTCAAAGCAGCCTTTCTCAATGATATCGTGCAGGGCAAAGTAAACTGTGCCGCGATTGATCCAGTCAAAGCCACAGAGATTTTGGGTACGATGCTGGGTGGCTTTAATGTTGCGCCACTGGTAGAAGCGCTCAAGCTGGATGGCGAGGTTGCCAAAAGTGCAGCCGAGCAGCTCAAAAATACCCTCTTGGTCTATGACTCTTTCAATGATGTCAAAACGCTAATGGATGAGGGTAATGCATTGGCAAAAGAGGTTGTGGAGTCTTGGGCAGATGCCGAGTGGTTTACCAACAAGCCAGAGATGGACAGAGAGATTACCGTAACCGTTTACAAGATTCCGGGTGAGACCAACACGGATGATCTCTCACCAGCTTCTGAGGCCTTTACCCGGGCGGATGTTCCTCTCCATGCCAACTCCTTCCTCATTAACCGCATGGATAACCCACTTGATACGATGAAAAAACTCAAAGAAAAAGGCCATCCACTCGTCTATGTAGGCGATGTGGTAGGTACCGGATCTTCTAGAAAATCAGGGATTAACTCTGTGCAGTGGCATATGGGTAGAGATATTCCTTTTATCCCCGGTAAGCGTACTGGTGGTATCGTGATCGGTGATATTATTGCACCGATCTTTTTCAACACAGCAGAAGATAGTGGCTGTATCCCTATCCAAGCCCCTGTAGGCAAGCTGGAGACAGGGGATGTGATCACAGTTAAGCCATTTGATGGCGTGATCGAGCGTGACGGTGAGGTGGTCTCAGAGTTTACCATCGAGCCCAATACACTGCCTGATGAGATGAGAGCAGGGGGTCGTATCCCACTGATCATCGGCAAGGGCTTGACAGCCAAAGCCAGAGAAGCACTCGGCATGGATGCGGGTGATATCTTCATGGCACCTGCACAGCCGGAAGATGATGGCAAAGGCTTCACCCTCGCACAAAAGATGGTAGGAAAAGCCTGCGGTATCGAAGGCGTCAAACCGGGTATGTATTGTGAGCCAGTGGCTACAACAGTCGGTTCTCAGGATACCACAGGGCCTATGACCAGAGATGAGATCAAAGAGTTGGCAGCACTGAACTTTGGTGCAGATATGGTACTTCAGACATTCTGTCACACAGCAGCCTATCCCAAGCCAGCGGATATTGAGCTTCAGCACACGCTGCCAAAGTTTTGGACAGAGCGCAAGGGCTTTATCCTCAGACCAGGTGATGGCGTCATCCACTCTTGGCTCAACAGACTCTGCCTCCCAGATACCGTAGGTACTGGTGGAGACAGCCATACACGATTCCCTATAGGTATCTCTTTCCCAGCGGGATCAGGTCTGGTGGCATTTGCTGCGGTGACCGGCATGATGCCATTAACGATGCCTGAGTCTGTATTGGTACGCTTCAAGGGTAAGATGCAGCCAGGTATCGTCCTGAGAGATCTTGTCAATGCGATTCCCTATCAAGCGATCAAAGATGGTCTGCTAACAGTAGAGAAGAAAGGTAAGAAAAATGTCTTCGCCGGTCGTGTATTGGAGATCGAAGGCTTAGAGGATCTCAAGTGTGAGCAGGCATTTGAGCTTTCTGATGCTTCTGCTGAGCGGTCTGCAGCTGCGTGTGCTGTCAAGCTCAACAAGGAGCCGATCATTGAGTACCTTGAGTCCAATATCGCATTGATCGAAGAGTTGATTGCACAGGGATATGAAGACAAAGCTACTTTGGAGCGAAGAGCACAGAAGATGAGAGACTGGATCGCCAATCCAGAGCTTCTAGAGGCGGACAAAGATGCAAGCTATGCAGCAGTCATTGAGATTGATTTGGATCAGATCAAGGAGCCTATCCTTGCATGCCCTAACGATCCGGATGATGTCAAGACACTCACGGAGATCCATGCAGCAGGACTCAGAACAGAGATCGATGAAGTGTTTGTCGGTTCCTGTATGACCAATATCGGTCTGTTCCGTGCGCTTGGTGAAGTCCTCAGAGGCGAAGGCAAAGTGCCGACCAAACTATGGGTATGTCCTCCGACAAAAATGGATGAGAAAACACTCCAGGAAGAGGGCTACTACTCCGTATTTGGTATGGCAGGTGCCAGGACTGAGATCCCAGGCTGTTCACTCTGTATGGGTAACCAGGCTTCTGTAGATCAGGGTGC
>JALVVQ010000169.1 GCA_027023325.1 Campylobacteraceae bacterium
ATCTATTATACAACAACTATAATAAGCCAAGGTATCTTTTTTGTATACAGGCAGCGATACTCATACTGTTGTGCTTCTTAGCCAGTCTGAAACTAGTCCAGACAGGAGACAAAGGTCGGCGTTGCCCATGGCACAGGAGTAGGAAAAATAATTCCTATACTACCCAATACAATAAATAAAATACCACTGAATTTTGCATATTTTTTAAAATGATAGCTGTGGAGTATCAATGCCAAGTGGCTGGACAGAAAGTATGCTTCTTAGGATAATGTGGTACAATCTGAGGAAGTTGAGAAAGAATTTACAGAAAATTTTTGACGCTATCTGAAAATAGAAAGATAAAAAATCTTTAAACAATATTGATATACACCACAGCAAAGGAAGGGATACATGGACAAGCTGCAAAAAGAAGGCTACAGCAAATTTCTAAAAAAATACTTTGAGCACAACAAAGAGCTCTTCGAAACACTCTCAACCATGCAGAAACCTGACACAATGATCATCACCTGCAGCGACAGCCGTATTAACCCTGCACTCATATTGGATGCTCAGCCTGGAAAAATTTTTATCTCTAGGAATATCGGCAATGTCGTGCCTCCCTACCAACCATCTCTTGGCTCAACTCAGGCTGCCATTGAATATGCCGTAAATGTGCTGAATGTCAAAAAAATCGTTGTTTTGGGGCACAGCAACTGTGGTGCTTGTGCCCATTTGTACCATGAATATCAAGAGAGTGAACCTGCCTTGGATCATGTTGATGACTGGCTGCAAAATATCAATACTGCTAAAAGTGCTGCTATGCTTGAGGTTCATGCAGATGAAAGAAAGAACCTCTTTGAGCTGACAGAAAAACACAATATCGTCTCCTCACTGAGAAGACTTATGGAATACCCCTATGTACAAGAAAGACTTATCAAAAAAGAGATTGATCTAATCGGATGGTGGTATGATATCGGCAGCGGTACCGTAGAGCTCTATGACTTCAATACTAGACATTTCTCACCAGTTTTGTAGCAGATATCCACCAGCAATATCTTTATAAAATCCTATCCAGATAAAAGTAGGAGCTATTCTTCTAATTCAAGTGATGCTATAAAATCCTGCTCACATAGTGGCCTACTGAAATAATCGCCTTGATACTGATCTGCCCCACTTTCACTGATTAGCTGCAGGTGCTCTTCACTATCAATCCCCTCTACTATCACCAACAGTCCGAAAACCTTGGAGATATTAATAATCAACTTGATCAGTTCTCTGCTAGCAGAATCAGACATCCCCAGAACAAACTGCTTGTCTATCTTAATACTGTCTATAGGGAGTTTTTTTAGGTAACCGATAGAGGCGTACCCCACACCAAAATCACCAATGGAAAACTTAATACCAAGTGCTTTTAGTTCCTGTATATTGGCTACGATATTATGAAAATCCTCTATCATCTCATTCTCTAAAATTTCAAACTCTATCTGTGAAGGAGAGATGTCATAACTGATAATGGTATTTTCTGCAAGCTCTATAAAATCCGGCATAGAAAGCAAGCGTGCCGGAACATTGAATGAGAAAGTACCAGAAAAACTTTTTCTATGGGCATGGATAAATTGACATGCCTTTTTCAATGTATTTATTGTAATTATCAAAATCATTTTAGTCTCTTTAATGCTATGCATAAACACTTCAGAACCAAGCAATCCTTTACTGGGATGCTGCCATCTTGTCAATAGTTCCGCGCCTGCAATCTTATTGGAAGAGATATCTATCTTGGGATGAAAATAAAATAAAAATGCTTCATCCTCTATCGCCTTGGCTATTTCATTCTCCAATTTTTCGCTCTCATTGATTTTTCTCTCAATCTCCCCATCATAAAATAGATACCTATTTTTACCTCCATGCTTTGCTTTGTACATGGCTGCGTCTGCGTGAGTTATCACCTCATTGACTCCCCCTTCTCTGTCTGGAAATATTTTGATTCCTATGCTGGCACCGATCGAAACTCTATGCTCATTAATAAAATATGGTGCAGAAATATTATCAATAATATTTTGGCAGATTTTACCCAACCCAAATCCAACTCTTTCTCGACTATGTCCCATCTCTGTAAGAATAATACAGAATTCATCTCCACTAATGCGTGCTACATAATCCTCCTCGCGAATCTTGTGACTGAGTCGCGAAGAGACTTCTTGGAGCAAGGCGTCTCCCACGGCATGTCCAAAATAGTCATTGACCTTTTTGAAATTATCTAAATCAATAAAAAGGAAAGCACTGTAAAAGTTGTGCCTTTTTGCTCTTGCATACTCCTCCTGCAACTTGGTCATCATAGATTTTCTATCAGGAAGTCCTGTGAGAAAATCAAAATTGGTTCGTGAAAGAGCGAGATTTTCTGCTTTTTTAAACTCACTAATATCCAAGAAACGCGCGACATAGTGCGTGATAGTACCTTGCTCATCCCTGATAGCAGAGATAGAAAGCCTCTCCAGATATATCTCTCCATTTTTCCGCTTATTATAAATCTCACCCTTCCAGTGACCCACTCCTTGAATCTTTTTCCACATTTGTGTATAAAATGTCTTCGAATACCTAGAGGACTTAAGGATGCTTATTTTTTTACCAATTATCTCATCCTCTGTGTATCCTGTTGTATGGACAAACGCCTCATTTACGCGCAGTACCGTACTATTCGGATCCGTGATAGCCATGGCCTCATGTGCATCAAAAGAGGAGGAGAATATCCGCAACTCTGCTGTAAGTCTTTTTTCATTTTTTAGAAGTTTTTTAAGCTTATAGAGCAACAGAAAAAAAGAAAGGACTGAGAGTATCCACAATAAAAGTATCACATAGAGTGATACTTTATTTAAAGAATGAAATGCATCAGAGATAAAATAGTACGAAGAGTATCCCAACGCTAGCAGGGGAAGGAAGAACAATATCAGAACTCCAGAGCCAAAAGACCTCTTCACGCTATTTTCCACCTTGGGCTAAGATATCACTATCATCATGCTATAGAGAAGACCTATTATTAGACATTATATATTATATATTATATATATCATATATATTTTACATAAAAAATACTTAAATAATCGTTTTATGGTATTATTTTACAATATGCCCTACAAATTTCGACATATTGTTCATAATCTCTCCACCTTTTCGGAAACCAAGCCCACAGGACTCATAGGCATAGAACACGCCTGCCTGATAGCGACTGCCCTTTGCATCAGAGGGCAGTGACACATACGCCTGGTAAACAGCAGGGAATCCTTCATAGTCTCCTTCTTCTAACTGTACCGTATTTCCCTCTGTATCCAAGATAGAGACACTACCGCCTTCTCTACCAAACATGGGCTTTTTAACCTGTTTCTTTCCCTCCAATGGCGTAAAAGAGGTCTCCAGCAGTAATGGGTGATCAGGATAGAGATCCCATAGTATCTTCATCATGCCCTTGGACTGAAACATCAGCGTATAGGCAGGATTGAAGATAATCGCCTTTTTGTTGGCGATAATATCTCCCAAAAGTGCCCCAAGCTCTGATGCCTCGATAGCGATATCCTCCCACGGCAAGAGCTTAAACCAAAGCTCGTAAGGTTCATTCTCATAAAAAATTCCCTCATTGCTGTCAAATTCTACTTCATCCACAAAAGCAAAAGCCGTCTCATAGCCTGCCTCCGTGGCAATATGCTGGAGTAGCCTGACGGTATTTTCCTCCTCTGCACTCCCCTTGACCGCACTGAAGAGAAATTTCCAGCCCTCGTAGCGATCCTCAAATGCCTCTACACTCTCTTCCAGTGTCACAAGTCGCTGGAAGTTTTCCAACAGTTTGTCATAGACGATATTGAATTGCCTGGATTCATCCATGCCATTTTGTTTGAGAATGGCCCACTGGACAATCGCAGTCTCAAAGAGTGCCGTAGGGGTATCAGCATTGAACTCCAATAGCTTGATAGGCTTGCCATCAACCCCACCAGCCAGGTCAAATCTCCCATAGAGATGCCAGTGCACATCATTTTCCCAGGATTCCTTGACCTGCTCAATTAGATTAAAGGGAATACCGATCTCATGAAAGAGATTATGCTCTACCACATAGTCACCTGCAGCAACAAACATATCATAGAGGGTGTTGCCCGCCTCATAATAAGCCTCTGCCTCTGCCTCACTAACCTGCACGAGTTGATGGGAGAGATAGCTACTCTCATCGCTATCTGTGTGCCACACAAACCCTATCTGCTCCAGATACGCTGTCGTCAGTGGCTTGGTCTCAATAAGCGATACCATCATTAACCACCGAAGAAGCCGCCACTTCTGCGACTGCCTCCGAAGAAGCCGCCACTGCGCTTCTTGCTTCCGAAAAAACCACCTTTTTTGGCAGCCGTACGCTTGACGGCACTTTTTTTGAAGCTGCTTTTGCTTCTGCTGTATGTTGAAGGAGACTTGTATCCTGCTTTACGGTTATTCTGATAGGCAGGATTGCCAAAAAGCTTACTACCAATCCAGGCACCCAACATATAGCCTGCCGCACTCGCCAGGATCGTTTCACCCAGCCCCATGCCCTGTCTGCCTACCTGTGCCTCTTGGGGCTTGGTCAGCTCCGAAGTCCCCTGCTCTATCTTGGCCGCCTCTTTTTTGACCAGATAGTCTAGCTCCTCCTGCGTCAAAACCCTCTCGGTACCATCGAGTTTTTTGAGTATGATCCGTGTCTCTTTGGCAGGGAACTCTTCTGCGATTTTGTATCGCCCCTGACTGATCTCTTCTATGACCACAAATGCCGGCTGCTTCTGCTGCTGTGTCGTCTCATTCTGTTGTCCGGTTTGTCCTCCACAGCCCGTAATTCCTACTGCCAGAGCAGCGCCAATCCCTACCGCACTCCCAAGTGAGGATAATGATGTGATATATTTCATCTGTGCACTCCTGTATTTTGAGCAATCATAGCCAAAAATGATAAATAGTTCTAAGGGCACCTCCAACCCAAATCCGTAAATAGAAAATAATCATCAAAGAGGAAGTATCGTAAAATAGGGAAAAAGAAGGCAAAAAGCTCCACTAAACACTTTCACCCATTTGGTGAAGCTTTTGCCAAGGAGTAAAAGTATGCCACAAGGTGTGTTAAGTTTTTCTGTAGAAGGCACAAACGAATCACTCACTTCTAATGCCGGAACCATACTCTTTGGAGAATACCTAAAAGCAATCGGGATTGATACTCTGTGCAATACGCATCTCCCCCTTCCTCAAAGCAACCGAGGATATATGCCATTTGAACACATACAGCCATTGCTACTGATGCTTCATAGCGGAGGAAGGGTTTTGGATGATTTGCGCATGATCCATCATGATACAGCCCTTAAAGAGACATTGAAGATAAAGCGCACTCCCATATCAGAGAGTGTAGGAAAATGGATGTCTCGTCACGGATTACAGGGTATCTATGGCATGGAAGCCATCAATCGCACACTGTTAAAAAGGCAGGTAAAAACAGTCTATGAACCGTTAGTACTCGATATCGATGCTTCAGTCATCTTCTCACAAAAGCATACCGCAGAGACAACCTATAAAATGCAAAGTGGCTACACGCCAATGATAGGACATATCAATGGTGGCTTTGTGATTCACAGTGAGTTTCGTTCTGGCAATATTGCCCCAGCTGACAATAACCTGACCTTTGTAAAAAGATGTCAAGCACAACTACCCAAAGGTAAAACACTCTCATTTTTTAGAGCTGACAGCGCTTCGTATCAAGCCGCACTCTTCAATCACTGCAACACACACCATATCACCTATACTGTAGGCGCACGCCTTGATGCATCTGTCTATGCCAATATTCAAGAGATCACTGCGTGGGAGCCTTTCCAAACCAAAGAAGGCATTGCGCACCATGTCAAAGAAGAGATAGGTGAATTTCTCCATACCATGCACGATACAGACCATGCTTTCAGAATGATTGTAATCAAAAAGAGTGTAACCCCACTACTTCCTGAGATGTGGGATATGCTGAGCACAGAGGAGAAACTCAATCTAGCAAAAGAGCGGTATCATGTCATTGCCACCAATGCAGATGAGAATCTCTCAGCCGAAGAGATTGTCCGGTTCTATCGTAAGCGCGGAGAAACCAGTGAGAACCGAATCAAAGAGTTCAAGAATGGTTTCAATCTCAGCTATCTGCCCTCATCAAACTTTATCGCCAATGCCTTTTACTTCCAGATAGGGGTATTGGCGTATAACCTCTTTATTCTGTTCAAGCAGACACTGCAGAACAGTTGGCACAAACATACCGTTGCCACTATCCGCTATAAGCTGTATCACTTGGCAGGAAAAGTTGTCAAACACAGCAGGCAAATCATCCTGAAAGTGCAAGAGGGGTTTGTAGAGATATTTTATGCCATAAGGGAGCGCATCTACAAGGCTTCTCTGGAATGACAGACTTCTAAAACCATTTGTTATCCCATAACATACAAACAATAGCACACCAGACTATTGCCTGAAAAAGATGGTTTTTACTAAAACCTCCCCATTTCTTTCAGCAGCAAGACACATCCTTGCAAAATACAATGAGCCATTTCCTTTTACGGAGTGTTGGATGATAGAATCATCGCCTTCTTGATATTTTTTGGTTGATGGGCTTGGCTATTTACGGATTTGGGTCCAATAATTGGAGGTGCCCTTAAGCATCAAAGAGTATAATGGCAAAAATATCAGGACTGCTTGCAGCCTCTTGCCTGATGTGTCCGATGGCAGCCCCACCGAACCCATATCTTATCTCACTGTTTGGAGCAAAACCTTTATGTTTCAGTTTGACACCCTCTCTTTGGTATTTGTAGCATTGATTGCTCTGGGTGCAGTACCGAACCTTTTTTACTCCTGGGGCTATCTCCCACATATCCAACGCAAAGCACACTACCAACTACACTACTTTACTTTTATACTCTCTATGATTGGCGTTGTGCTCGCTGCCAATGCTTTGACCTTTCTATTTTTTTGGGAGATCATGAGTCTGACCAGCTGGCAACTCATACTCACAGAAACCAAAGAACAAAAAACCATCCATGCCGCACGGTTTTATTTTCTGATGACCCACTTTGGTTTTGTTTTCTTACTGCTGTTTTTCCTTATTGTCACGGATGGAAACCTCTCATTGGGCTTTGAAGCCATGCACGGTATTGCAGCCCAATTTGCCTACCCTACGCTTCTGTTTTTCTTTGTGTCACTGGGGTTTCTCAGCAAAGCCGGTGCCGTACCTCTGCATGTCTGGCTGCCGTATGCCCATCCCCAAGCTCCCTCTCCCGTCTCAGCGCTCATGAGTGGCGTGATGCTCAAGATTGCCATCTACGGTATGTTTCGTTTTCTGCTTGATGTGCTTTATCCCTGGCCGCTGGAATGGGGGATACTGATTCTTGTCATCGGCTCGCTCTCTTCACTTGTCGGTGTACTCTACGCTTTGACTGAACATGATATCAAGGCACTGCTTGCCAACCACTCTATCGAAAATATCGGCATTATTCTGATTGGGTTTGGCATGGGAATGATTTTTGACAGCATGGATCTCAAGGTGCTCAGTTCCTTTGCTTTTATTGCGGCACTTTTCCATGCCTTCAACCACATGAGCTTCAAATCATTGCTATTTATGGGCGCCGGAAGCGTACTGCACCAGACACATACCAAAAATATAGAGAAGTATGGTGGACTCATCAAGAGCATGCCGGTCACCGCATTCACCTTCCTGCTTGCTTCCGTTTCCATCTCTGCCCTGCCACCTACCAATGGCTTTCTCAGCGAATGGATGATCTTTCAGTCCATGCTTGGCTCCAGCCACATGGACAACACCTCACTCAAGCTGGCCATTCCCTTTGCTATCTTTGCATTGGCAATGACCGCAGGATTGGCAATCGCCTGTTTTGTCAAGGCCTATGGTATCACTTTTCTGGGGCTGCACCGCAGTAGCAATGCCAAACACGCCCATGAAGTCAATTTTTTGATGCGTGCGGGGATGATACTGATCTCTCTGGTAGTGATCTCTCTTATGCTTTTTGCCCCTTCCTATATCGGCTGGTTCGATAAAGCATTGGGTAGCCTGGGTCATGTTAGTATCTATACGAAGATATTCCCTAATGGTATCTGGCATTTACATTCTGTAGGCATGCGAGGCGGCGTGGTCTCTCCGCTTATTCTCCTGCTGGCGCTACTCGGGATTACACTGTTGCTACTGTTTGGGTATAGAGCAATGAGAGTCAAAGAGCGCATCCATCGCACATGGAGCTGTGGCTATCGCACTTCACCCCGTACACAATACTCTGCTACAGGATTTGCAGGGCCTATCCGTAGGTTTTTTGGCTGGCTGTATAAACCTGATGAACATTTCTGCAAAGAATCTATTGCGGGACACAAGAGCAAATTTACGGATGCACACTACGAGGTGCATGTCAAACCGCTGTTTGAAAAAACACTCTATGATAGCGTAGGTAAAGCTGCCAATTTTATAAGCTACTGGGTCTATCGCTTCTCCCATTTTGAGCAGACTCGCTATGCCGCAATGATTTTCAATCTTGTACTGAGTGTACTGTTTAGTTACCGTATCTTTGCCCATGATTTTTCCTGGGCAACACTCCTGCTCGAAGCTACCGTCATGGTCATCTCCGTCAAAGTCCTAATCATAGGAGATAAAAAATGATCATGTACCTCCTCACCATTATCCTACTGTTGCTGATCGCACCACTATTGCTCTCCTTCATCAAGGCAGTCAAAATGTGGCTACTATATAAAAAGCCTGTCTCTCTCTTTCAGGGGTACCGCAACTTTGCCAAACTGATGCACAAAGAGACGCTCCTCTCCCAGGAGGCAAGCCAGATCACGCGTGTCGCACCTTTTTTGGTACTCTCTCCGCTGCTGGTGACACTATTTTTCCTTCCTCCTGTTGTGGCAGGTGCCTTTTATGTAAGCTTTGTGGATGCCTTTACGATTACCGGGTTGATCACGCTCTCTACCTTCTTTTTGATGTTGCTGGGACTAGACAGTGCCAGTGCTTTTGGTGGTATGGGGAGCTCGCGCGAGGCATTTATTGCTGCTCTGGTGGAGCCGGCAATGGTCTTGACTGTTTTTTCCGTCTCCATGATGTCTGGTGACCTCGGTGTCGGACAGGCAGGGGTCAATCTCGCAGCACATTTCCCCGAAGCACATATGGCCAGCTTTCTCTTTGCGGCGATCAGCTTTTTTATCTTACTGCTTGCGGAGAATGGGCGTATCCCGGTGGACAACCCGGAGACACACCTGGAGCTTACTATGGTGCATGAAGCGATGATCTTGGATATTACCGGAGTCTATCTAGCCATTATCGAGACTGCCGCATCGGTCAAATTTGTAATTTTCGCTTCACTCTTTGCTTCGCTATTTTTGCCTTTCGGGCTTCAGTTTTCTGCACCTGTGGCAGCAGCACTGTTTCTTGTCAAGCTTTTTGCTATTGCTGCTGCGGTGGCATTTATCGAAGTCAATACAGCTAAACTCAGACTCTTCAAGGTGCCCAATCTGCTTGGCATTGCCATTGTCTTTGCTTTCTTGTCATTGATTACTTTTTATGTATTGGGAGCATAGACATGGGTGTTGATTTTCTGATAGGACTTTTTTTGGCGACACTCATCGTCGCACTCTTCACCTCCAGACTCTATCGTCTGATACTCTGGTACTCCATGAACTCCTTGACACTGGGTATACTGGCACTGCTCATTGGCGAGGAACTGCATGACAGAGCAATGCTTATTACCGGTATTGCCACGATTCTTATCAAGGCCATAGGCATCCCCTATATGCTGAAGAGTTTTAGCCACAAGTTCCACTTCGTGCGCCAGATTCAGTCAGAGATCAAAGTCCAGCACGCCATTATTCTCATCCCTGCTATTTTGGTCTTTACCTTTTACCTTGCCGAGCCGATCACCCATATGATCCATGGCAATGCCAACTATGTAGCCATCAGCATCTCATCGCTGTTTCTCTCACTGCTTCTAATGATGGAGCACCGCAATGTCGCCCCGAAAATCATCGGATTTCTGAGCATGGAAAATGCTCTTTTTCTGCTGGGTATCACCGCCACAGAGGGTATGCCCATGCTGGTAGAGCTGGGGATCTTCTTTGACCTGCTTATGGCCATTGTTGTGATGAATCTACTCTTTCACAAAGAGGAGGTGACACCATGATGCCACTCCTGCTTGTGCTTCCTGCACTGATCATGTTCATCGTAAGTTTTGTCCAAAGTGAAAAAGCAAAGTTCCTCTTGCCTCTGACTTCATTTGCTATCTTGCTTCCTATTGTCAAGCTCTTCATGCTGCCCAAGCCCTATGCACTGCTTGGCAGCTATCTGGTAGCAGACAGACTCGATACCTATATCCTGCTGGTCTCCTCATTGGTGGGCATCGGTGTGACGCTGGCACTCTTGACACTGGATAAGCATGTCAAAGTCTCTGCCAGTGCCTATCGTCGTTTCTATCGTTTTTTTGCTATCTTCTGGATAGGGTTGAGTATCTCTATCCTGTCCAACAATATGGGACTTTACTGGATCGGGCTGGAGCTTGCCACGCTCTCCACTGTCTATATGATCAAGACCAATCACACCAAAGCAGCGCACAAAGAGGCATGGAACTATATGATCGTCGGTGCCATCGCTATTTCGCTGGTACTTTTTGGCATCATACTGATGTATGCCTCTGCCAAACCGATATTGGGAGAAGATGCCATGCGCTTTGACCTGCTGCTCTCACACGCCGGAGAGATCCCTTCGCCATTCTTATTTGAGATGGGCTTTGCCATCGCCACAGTAGGCATGTTTGTCAAAATGGGATTTTTCCCTATGAACCTCTGGCTGGCAAACATCGAACGCGCCTCATTCTACCCAGTTGCAGCGCTCTTCAGTGGTATTTTGGAGAGTGCTGTGATCATTGGCTTCTTCCGCTTTAGCCAGATTGCTATGGAGATCAACTATACCCATCTCTTCGGCTTTGTCTTTGCCTATACGCTATTGAC
>JALVVQ010000170.1 GCA_027023325.1 Campylobacteraceae bacterium
CCGAGCAGAGAGTGATGCTGCATTGGTCTCTAGTGCACATGCAGACGAAAGCAAACTTCAGACTGCACCTCGGCGTTGGAGACCGCTGAGAGTTTTTCGCACCCTTGGTATCCTCGTGGTGGCCACAGTTGGGCTATTTTCTCTTTATAATTTTGGTATGTATATGTTTGTTTTTGGTTCTTTGGCGCTTCACAAGCAAAAAGCATACGATAATTCATTTCATACTTACTACACTATGCACGATTACAATGACACGCGTATACGATTTTATAGCAAAGAACTCGATCGGTACAGCCGCGAGTTTATCAAAGCTGAGGGGATGTACGATATCTTCGCTGCCGATACCAAGCGGGATCTGACACTCAACTGTATCGAAGCGGCGCTGAAAGACCATAATGTGTCCGACTGGATCAGTACGGGAAGCAACTTTCGTAAAAATGCGCGAAACAAATATGCCGACACGGAAGCGCGTATCAAAAAGGCCAAAGCCAATGAGGATTGGATGGGGCACCATTTTTATGATTATGATATCAATGATGTAAATGAAATAGAAGAAAAGATAGCCAATATATGGGAGCCTAAAAAGAATGTAAATACATGTGACGCGTTGATGCCAGCTGAGGATATGTACCGAAAATTTATTGAAAGATATATCCCCAATCGTTTCGAAACACTCAAACGTGATCATAGTGAATATAACAATGCTCCCTCGCACGGAACACTTGATAAGTCATTTTATGCCAGAGAGATTGATAAGACAAAAAAGTGGCTCAATTTACTCCAAGCAAAGCATCCTGGAGTTCTTCATGAATGGAAGCAGAAACAGATAGAAAAAGTACGGGCAAGAAAGAGGAGAGAGTTCCAAAAAAAAGAACAAGAGCGACTAAAGTTACAGCAATCCATTTTTTTAGCATTATCATCCGGAAAATCATTGCCATACATTCCAAGCAGTATGGATATCTCCAAGATGCAAAATGATAAAGGGCAAAATCCATTGATGGTTGCTATCAAGAAGAGGCTTGCATCTTTCAATGTGCTTGATACTCTTGCACGACATACTTATGATTTTTCGATCAAAGATAAAAATGGGAGAAGCGTACGAGATTATCTTGACGCTGCAAAAGATGATGGATGGCAATATGCAAGCTTAATTAATTTTAGATTGCTTGATAACGAAGCAAAAAAACTTGGGGGCAGCATTTCCTCAATGAACAAAGAGGGTTCTCGGGTGGTATTTGATCTCGTGAATTTGTCCTGCACAAAACTGCATTACCCCAAATCATATACATGTCGCGATATAGATAAAATGCGTTCAAAAGAGCCACCGATTTTTACGGCACTACGCCAAAGAGATCATGCAAAACTCAAAATACTTTTGGATCACGGAGCAAATCCAAATGAACTCAACCCTTTCGGTACTCATTCTCTTTTCTCTGCTATTCATTATCGTGATGCAGAGGCGGTGAAATTACTATTGGATCATGGAGCCAATATGTATAAAATGGATGAGAATAACCTCTACTCTCCTTGGACGCAAGCTGTTGCAGGTGGAGATCACAACCTGAATATTATTCAACTCTTTCTTGATCATGGTGTTGATATAAATTTTCAGTACAACAAGAGTGAAACTGCTCTGACCATTGCCGCAGGAGGGTGTAGAAATTTTGAAACAGTTTCTCTACTGATGCAGCATGGAGCTGATCCTGACCTGGAAGATACATACGGCTTTACGACGCGCAAGGGTCTTTCCCGGTATTGTAGAGATAAAAAAGCTCTAAATAAAATGCTGGAATTGATGAAGTAGGGCGTCTTTCTGTAGTGGAGAATAGGAGTCGGGTGAAGGTAATCATATATTTTCCCATTCCAAAACTTCTTATGACAAGAGCATACAATCCATATCAATAAGCAACATTAGGCTATAATCGCGGCATTACATACCAAGGATAAAAAATGTCAACACTTAATGTCTATTATGACAAAGATTGCGATATCAGCATCATCAAGTCAAAAACAGTCGCCATCATTGGCTTTGGATCACAAGGACACGCACATGCGGAGAACCTTAGAGACTCTGGTGTAGAAGTAGTCGTAGGACTCAGAAAGAACGGTAGTTCTTGGGGCAAGGCAGAAGCCAAAGGCTTCGAAGTACTGACCGTAGCAGAGGCTGCAGTCAAAGCAGATGTGGTCATGATCCTTTTGCCGGATGAGAATCAGGCAAGTATCTATGCAGAGGAAATCGCACCTAATCTGAAAGAGGGTGCAACCATCGCTTTTGGCCATGGCTTTAACATTCATTATGGGCGTATCCATCCCAGAGCCGATATCAATGTTACTATGATCGCACCAAAAGCACCAGGTCACACCGTGAGAAGTGAGTTTGTCAGAGGTGGCGGTATCCCTGATCTCATCGCTATTGGCCAAGATCCAAGTGGTACGACCAAAGCACTGGCGCTCTCCTACGCCTCAGCGATTGGTGGTGGTAGAACTGCGATTATCGAGACTACCTTCAAAGACGAGACAGAGACGGATCTTTTTGGTGAGCAGGCAGTTCT
>JALVVQ010000171.1 GCA_027023325.1 Campylobacteraceae bacterium
GATATCAAGCTGGGTGGACTGGCGCTCTCTATCCTGCGAGAGGCACTGATGCAAGCCAAGAAAGGACGACTGCATATTCTCACACTCATGGAGGAGGCTGCCGAGGAGATCATCCCCAGTGGCGCATTGCCCAGTGTGGAGTTTTTCCATATCGATCCCTCCAAGATCGTAGATATCATTGGCAAAGCTGGTGCCACAATCCGTGAGATTATTGAGAAGTTTGGTGTAACGATCGATCTGGATAGGGATGCAGGTGGCGTCAAAGTAGCCGGCAGTGACAAGGAAAAAGTAGCCGCAGCCAAGGAGCATATCACCTCTATCGCTTCGGCACCAGTCAAAAAGCAGATGCAGTATACCATCGGTGAAACCTATCAGGGTACAATCAAAAAGATTGTAGACTTTGGTATGTTTGTGGAGATGCCCGATGGCTTTGATGCGCTGCTGCATATCTCAAAAGTGAGAAAAGAGCGTGTCAACACTCTGCAGGATCTCTACAATGAAGGGGATGAGATCGCCGTGGTAGTGCTAGAGCAAAAAGGCAAAAAGGTAGAGCTGGCAACCGAGGAGTATTTCCTCTAGTCTCCTACCGAATATTGAATCTCAGGAGATCTTTTCTGGCAAAGGGCATATAGGATGCTCTGGTAATGACGATTTTCATACCCGGATGAGCCCAGCGATAGATGGTCTGTATCTCTTTTGGGTCGATATGGATACAGCCATGACTCATCCAGTCCGTACTTCCCTGATGTAATGCATGTCCCTGATTGGTAAAAAAGATACTCCAATCCATATTGTTCACACCATCTGTAGAAGGATAGGTGGAGGACATATGGTAGCGCTTTTTGTATTTGACACTATAGATACCCGAGGGAGTCTTGAAGTCATCTGCACCAGAAGTGATTGCACCACTCCACCAGACCACTCCATCCCTATCTACCGCATAAAACCTGCCGTCACTACCTCGCTCACGCACGGAAACTACGATAAATTCTTGACCTTTGAGGTTGGTAGTGTGTTGACCTACTTTAAACTTCGTGAGACTGAGTGGCGTCACCTCTTTGGAGAAGAGGAGGGTGCTTAGCAATAATAGAGATAACAGTGTTTTTTTCATGGTGTGTGTCTTTGGGTATATTTTTGATAATTCTATCATAAATAGATTCACAGGTGGGTAATAAGCACAATAAGTGTTTATATGGTACACTTTGTAGATAAAATATCGGGGGGGGGTCATTATATGTTGTTAAGAATCGTCTCTGTTGCCATCGTGAGCGGTTGGTTTGTCTATGCAGGGGCCGCGAGGATACCTGCTGTCGCACCAGTGGAGGTGACCTCTTCTGTGCAGTATGATTGTCCTGTCCCACCGTCCCAATAGAAAACCCCTCTAAAAAATGACCATTTTTTAAAAATATCTGGTCATTTTCCATAATGAAATGGGATTTCTCATAAAAATATTACATGTCCGGCCTCCTTCTCTGTAAAAAAGTAACACTTTTTCTGCTATAAGACATAGCTATCCTGTATTGCATTGTGGACGGTACTTTTTCTCCTCTGTTTTGGTATATGCTACTCACGATAATAGTACCCAGTCACATTCCCACAAAGCCCCTCATAATAGACTATCTCTCTTGCTGTCTTGCTCGTGTTCATAGGTTTGTTGTCCCAAGTATTGGCAGGAGTGTTGTAGTCTAGGTGTTGATGGATGCGTAGATGGTTATAAAAGAACCTAAACTCTCTTAGCCCCTCCTCTAGACTCTTGCTAGCGGGGAAGACTACTTCCGCAAATGCTTGTTTCATCGTACCAAATAGTCTCTCTATCTTTCCATTTTGCCAAGGACTAGCTATCTGCGTGGTTTGTCTCTTGATGCGAAGTAGCCGCAAAGCAAACTTCATAAGCCTAGAAGTAAAGACTATCTCGTTGTCACTTCTTATGGCTTTTGGTTTGCCGTATAGCTCTATAGCATCTAGTAATGCTCTGATGAGTGCAATAGTGCTTTTATTCTGTAGATGCTTGAGAATCAATAATGCTCTTGTGCCACTGTCAACTACACCCAATAGTTGCCTCTTGTCTATGGTAGTCAAATCCATATGCCAGAGTTGGTTTTTCTCTTTTTTATAAGGCAGTCTATTTCTCATCTCTTTTCTCATTTGAAGTATCTCATACCCATGGTCTCTAAGTACCCTATAGACATAGGATTTAGAGACAGAGATACCACTATCTGCATAGATGTTATTGAAATGTACAGCTACCTTTCTACACCCATCATGAGGAAGATGCACTTTGAGATAGATAACCTTCTCTTTGACCCATGCTGGTTTTTTGTTGGGATGGGTGAAGGGTACACATATCTCTCCTGTCTCTTTGGCTTTTTGATGATGAGGCGAATCTTTTTGAAAGTATCTAAACAGATGATGCCATAGGTGTTTGAGTAGTGCTAAAAGGTGAAACATGAAAGCATCCAACGAGTGAAATAAAAGCGGATATTTTAGCGGCATATTTTGAAGGCTTGGTTATAATTGCTTGTACCCTTTTAGGTTATAGGGGTAGT
>JALVVQ010000172.1 GCA_027023325.1 Campylobacteraceae bacterium
TATAGAACAATCTGTAGATGCACTCGAGCTTGTAGGTGAGGGTGAGATTGCTAACGCGATCCTCTTTTTGCTGGAGAAGCAGAAACTGTTGGTAGAGGGTGCCGGCTCAGTAGGTGTGGCAGCGCTTTTACACCAGAAGCTTTCTCTTCCCAAGGGGAGCAAGGTGGGTGTAGTACTCAGTGGCGGCAACATCGATGTGACAATGCTCTCGCTGATCATCGAAAAAGGTCTGATGAAATCAGCCAGAAAGATGAAGCTGGTGGTGATCCTCATAGACAAGCCGGGCTCGCTACAGGCCTTTACACAAACGCTGATCAACACGGGTGCCAATATCGTACAGATAGGCTATGACAGAACTTCTACGGATCTGGAGTTTGGTGATGCGCATGTCTCTGTGGATATCGAGACCAAAGGTGAGGCACACCAGGAGGAGATCAGGCAGGCACTACGCGAGGGAGGCTTTGCCTTTAGGGAAGAGCACTAGATGACTATTGGAGTAATTTAGGTTGCTCTGTATGTTGTCCTTTTAGAAGTTTGACAAGTTCTTTCTTTATATGTTTATCGGTGCTTTCACTGGCAAGTATTTCCAATGTTTTTTGGGTACGTTCATGTTGCTGTTGACTTGCTAGCATATACGCCTCATGACGTAGCTTATCTTCATGGAGTGTGCGTTTGAGCGTTTGGTTGCGGCGGTGGATACTGTATCCAAGCAGTGCCAGCAGGACTAGAATGATGACAGCTGCGATCAGATATTGCTGGTAGAGTGCAGAACGATCTCTTTGTATGATAATGGCTGCCCGCTGTCGCTCTTTTTCTACTGCAATTTTTCGCTGGTTTTCTGAGGCAGCAATCGTTTCTTTGGTATGGTTGGCACTTTTGCTCTTTTCCAGTGCCAGCTGTTGGAGTTTGGTCTCTTTTTGGGCGGTGATGGTGGCGAGTGCTTCTTGGTGTTTGGCTTCCATAGCGGTCAGAGCAATGTCTGCTTCGATTTTGGTAATAGGTTTTGTAGTAGGATTGGTTGCAGGATTTTGTCCCATGAGATAGGCTGTTTTGCTGCCATTTTGACCATTGTTACATCCAATGAGCCATAAAACCAGAATAGCCATGATTGCCTGTGTAATTCGCACAATAATACTCCTTAATCTCTTCGATATTGTACCAAAAGAGTCCTTGTCTAATTATTTTTTGCTATAATCCTTACACTAAAATATTAGGGATATTGTATCCCGGAACGGAGTTCCTGTCATGAAAATGAGCGGTGCACAGATGATTTGTGAAGCGATTATCGCTGAGGATGTCAAGACGATATTTGGCTATCCCGGTGGCGCGATCATGAATGTCTATGATGAGATTTACAAGCAGAAGCAATTTGAACACATCCTGACACGCCACGAGCAGGCTGCTGTCCATGCAGCCGATGGCTACGCCAGAGCATCAGGCAAAGTAGGCGTTGCCATGGTTACCTCTGGTCCTGGCTTTACCAATGCGGTGACTGGTATCGCAACAGCCTATACGGACTCTATCCCGCTCGTGGTCATTTCCGGACAGGTACCGCTCTCGCTGATCGGTACGGATGGGTTTCAGGAGATCGATGCAGTGGGTATCTCACGATCGTGTACCAAGCATAACTATCTGGTACGGACACTGGAAGAACTCCCAAGAGTACTCAAAGAGGCCTTCTATATCGCTAGAAGCGGGCGACCAGGTCCCGTACTGGTAGATGTGCCCAAAGATATTACTGGTGAGATAGGGGAGTTTGTCTATCCGTCAGAGGTCAATCTGCCAAGCTATAAGCCCAATTACAAAGGCAACAACCGACAGATACAAAAAGCTGCCAAAGCGATTCTTGAGGCAAAAAAACCACTACTTTATATCGGTGGTGGTGCTGTACTGAGCGGTGCAGCACAGAGCGTCAGAGAACTTGCTGAAATGACACAGATACCAGCAGTAGAGACACTGATGTCCAGAGGGGTCATGGGCGCCAAGAACCCATTGCTGCTGGGTATGCTGGGTATGCATGGTAACTATGCTTCCAATATGGCCATGAGTGAGACCGATCTGGTCATCTCGCTGGGCGCACGATTTGATGACAGAGTGACAGGAAAGCTCAGTGAGTTTGCCAAGTATGCTGATGTAATTCATGTCGATATCGACCCTGCCAATATCGCCAAATTGGTCGATGTGGACTATCCGATAGTGGGCGATATCAAAACAGTAGTAGAGAAGCTGATCCCTCTGCTTAAAGATGAGGTAAAGACGGAGCGCTACCAGGTCTGGAGAGATATACTCAACCGTTATAGCGAGCTGCATCCATTGCTTTATAACGACAGTGATGAGGTGATCAAGCCACAGTGGGCGATTGAACGGCTCGGTGAGCTGGTTGGAGAGCAGGCGATCATCACTTCGGATGTAGGTCAGCATCAGATGTGGGCAGCACAGTTTTATCCCTTTGATAGACCCAATCAGTGGATCAATTCCGGAGGATTGGGTACGATGGGCTTTGGTTTTCCCGCAGCATTGGGTGCCAAGAAAGCAGTGCC
>JALVVQ010000173.1:0-1001 GCA_027023325.1 Campylobacteraceae bacterium
AAGCTACCAATGATGCTACGCTTTTGGGGGTGGATGTCAATCATAACGGTGTCAGAGACGATGTAGAACGCAAAGTCTACGCTACCTATAAAAAAGCAGTAGAACGAGCAGTGATGATGCAGGCATTCAAAACAGAACAGGCGATGCTGGCTGATCCTGACTTGGTGAAGCATGCGAGGGAGTGGGCGAAGAAGGAAGATAAGGTTATTAATTGTAACGAATATCTAAAATGGTATAAAAACCAAAAAAGAATGAGAAATATTTATAAATTTGTAAACAGTACACAGTTCAATACCGAAAAACGAGTTAAATTATTTTTTAAATATGACCAAGCACTTAGCGGCGGAGTATATTCTGTAGGAAAACCTATTTTGCAAGACTGTGAGTTTGATGTGGATAAAATGCTGGAGGCAGACAAATGAAAAAGCTATTCTTTCTCCCTCTCTTTTTGTTTATAGTTTTTTCATCATTAGTGCAAGCTGGCAATGCAAGACTGGTACATGAGTGGACGGTAGATTTGTATTATGCGAACGGTGTTTTGGCTGATGCTAGAAATTCTGAAAAGGAAAATTGGACTTATAGGTCTAATGATTTGCAAGCCAAATACCCCTCTCTCAAACAAGCTCTCCGTTTTGGTGAGGCGAAACTCTCCTATAATGCTTCGTATCTGTGGGTTATCGGTGACTTGACCGAAGTGATCTTGCAGTACAGGGCGGAGCATCCTATGGCTGAGATTACATGGCAGGTATTGTCGAAGTTTTTGGAAAGAAGATTCAAGTTTGATGTTGGATATATGATAGAAAAGCTGGGGCAGATGACATCGTCTGCAACATTGGCAGAACAAGCCTCATTAGGGGTCAGGCGTTGAATTTCCACCAAAAATATGCTACAATACAAAAAACCAAACAAGAAGTACACAATGCCAAGAAAACCAAGAATAGACCTAGCAGGCTATCACCATGTCATTAATCGTGGCGTAAACCGCTCAGAAGTCTTTGTCG
>JALVVQ010000173.1:1011-2534 GCA_027023325.1 Campylobacteraceae bacterium
ACTATGAAGTCTTCCTAAAAATAGTCTGCAAGGCATGTAGAGCCTATCGTGTCATCTTGCATGACTATTGCCTCATGCATAATCATTTTCATCTTTTGATAGAGACACAAAGAGAAAACCTCCCCTCTTTTATGAAGCAGATCAACGCAAACTACGCCATCTATGCCAACAAAAAACAGAAACGCTCAGGGCATTTTTGGCAGGGGCGGTATTATTCGCGGTACATCAACAGTGAGGCGTACTACTATACTCTGATACGCTACATAGAACAAAACCCCGTAGAAGCAGGAATAGTCAAAAGGGTAGAGGAGTATCCATATACTTTAGGCTCAGTCATTACCAATGGGCTTACGCCTGTGCCTTGCACGCGACACTCCAAACTCATCAAAGAGCTTGAGTATGAAAATATCCAAGACATCATAGGTATTAGACTCAATGAGAAGGATTTGGAGAGACTCGAAGAGATCAAACATCAAAAAGTGCTTATCAAAGACAATATACACAAAGTAGCTTTTTCAAAAACACTAGAGGAGCACTTCAAAGATGTAGACACCATCGCAAAGCGCAATGAAGCCATGGTAGAAGCTTTGGAAGATGGCTATACTCAGGGTGCTTTGGCTAAACATCTGAATATCTCTCGTTCTTTGGTTTCTAAGGTAGTAAAGGGGTGGGTGTAGGTGGAGATTCAACGCCTGACCCTTGCTCGTACACCCTGCGTCAACAATAAATCTCCTGACTTCTCATTGGGCTAGCCCCAAATCCTATTGACATCATTATAAAGCCCTAGTCCCATCAGTCCAAACAACAACACCCAGCCAAAGAGTGTCAGGTAGTAGAGTGCCGCTTCGCTGGGCTCTCTGCGGGTGATCATTTCGTAGAGATTGAACATGATGTGTCCACCATCCAGTGCCGGGATGGGCAGGAGGTTGAGTACGCCGAGATTGACTGAGATCAGTGCCATGACAAAGAGCAGATAGATGATCCCTCTCTCGGCAAATTTCATGATCACATCAAAGATCGTGATCGCACCGCCTACATTTTTACTGTCTATCTCTCCGGTTGCCATTTTTTTGGTACCTACGGCGATCATAGTGGCGGATTTTTTGGTCTCATTCCAAGCGTAGAAGAATGCCTCAGGGAGAGAAAAGTGGATCTTCATATCCTTGTTGATATCTGTGTTGATACCTATAATTCTTCGTTTGATGGCTTCTTGAAATTGGTTTTTTCCATCGATGATCTGTGTGCCTAGCATGAGTGTATGTACCGTGTGCCCTCTCTCTACCTCTAGTGTCACCTGCCCAGTGGAGTTTCGGACAAGATTGCCTATCTCGTACCAGTAGGTGATGGGTGTACCGTTGACTTTTTGTACCTTGTCTCCTACTATGACACCTGCTTTTTGAGCTGGAGAGTTTTTTTGTACCTGGGTGACTATCGGAGGGAGATAGTCTGTGGCTACGACGGCAGGAGCCCCACTCATCGCTATCGCAAGATAGACGAAAAATGCCAAGATAAGATTGGCCACA
>JALVVQ010000174.1 GCA_027023325.1 Campylobacteraceae bacterium
AGTCTATCCAGAAGAAGAACAAAGCTGTCACCAATGAGAAAGAGATGAAAGCGCTCTCCATGGAAGAAGAACTTGCCAAAGAGAAGTTGACTTTTGCCAACGAAGAGATCGAGAGACTGGGCAAGATCAATGAGACAAAAGGCGAAGAAGCTGCAGAGCTCGAGGCGACACTTGCTGAGCTCACTATTGCAGTAGCGTCTGCCAATAAAGAGGCAGAAAAAGAGCTTGCAGGGATCGAAAAGCAAAAGGAGGGCCTGTACCAAAAAAGAGTAGAGAAAATATCTGGTATTGATCAGAAGATTTTGGCATTTTATGAAAAAGTGAGAAACTGGGCAGGCAACACCGCTGTCGTACCTGTCAAGAAGCAGGCCTGCTACGGCTGTTATATGAAGATCAACGACAAGGCCTATACTGAAGTCATCCGAGGCGAAGAGATCGCCAACTGTCCACACTGCGGTAGGATCCTCTATCTAGAGAAGGAAACTGCTGAGGCTTAATCTCCTGAGCAGGGAAGCCCATGTTTAAATACCTTTATTGGATAGTGGGTCTCCTGCTTTATATTCTCTCTCTTCCGCTGATGCTCCACAAGCAGCGGAAACCAAGATACAAAGAGCGTATCCCTGCACGATACTTCCTGAAAAACAATTCAAAATTTACCAAAAGTGGTATTTGGTTTCACAGCTGTTCTCTGGGTGAAACACGAGGGTTACAGCCTATTGTTGATTGTATCGATGATGTGATCAATATGAGTACAATCACCAATACCGGCTTCAACGAAGCACAAAGACTATCCCGTGGAGAAGTGCGTTACCTTCCTTTTGACATATTTTTACCTTTTTGGATAACTGCTCAAAAACTCCTGATTGTAACAGAGTCAGAATACTGGTATTTGCTGTTTCTCTTTGCCAAAAAGAGAGGTGCCAAAACGATGCTGATCAATGCACGCATCAGTGACAGCCACTATGCCCGCTACAGAAAACTTCGATGGTTTTACAAAAGAGTATTTGCACAGATCGATATAGTGTTTGCACAGAGCAACAAGGATAAAGAGCGGTTGGAAGTGCTGGGGGCGAAAAATATACAGGTTACAGGCAATACAAAACTTGTGAATATACCCAAAGTCACCCATACGCTTAGCAAGCCAAGCGGAAGAGTAATCGTCGCTGCAAGTACCCATGAAACAGAAGAGGCACTTATCTTTAAAGCGTGGAAGCGGGAACAGGGGAGGCTGGTCATTGTACCACGGCATCCGGAGCGGTTTGATGCGGTGGATGCACTGATACGGGCATATATTGAAGAGACAGACCTCTCTTATCATCGCTATAGTGAGAGAGAGACGCTGGATGCAGATATCGTACTGGTAGACAGAATGGGCGAGCTGATCAATATCTATGCCATCAGTGATGTGGTAATCCTGGGTGGAGGATTTGTAGACGGAGTAGGAGGACACAATCCTATAGAGCCGGCCTACTTCAATACTATTTTGATTACCGGAGAGTGGATTTATAATGAGATCTCTATCTATGCATCATTGGAGCACTACTCTATCGTGAACAATGAGGCATTGCCAGGGATACTGGAAGTATTGGATACGCTTGAAGCCTGCCGGATTGTACAATCTGGCACCGTAGAGCCTATCATAGCATATATTAATCAGGAAGTATACGGGAGCAGTGATGGCCATTAGCATTTTAGACTGTACATTGAGGGATGGCGGGTATATTAACCATTGGCACTTTAAAGAGAGGCAGATTGAGGTGGTGCTGCAGTCACTGTTTGCTTCGGGGGTAGAAGTAGTAGAGTGTGGCTACCTTACTGATGCTTCTGTAGATCAAGAGGACTCAACACTGTATAGCCGTATCACAGATGTCAAGACCATAGGAAAAAATGGACAACAATCCTCTGTGGTAATGATCAATCATGGCGACTATGCTATCGATCAGTTGCTACCACAAAAAGAGACAGAGGTGGAAGGGATAAGACTGGCATTTCATGAAAAGAGTGTTGTTTCTGCACTTGGGGATGCCCAAAAGATCATAGATCTTGGCTATGCCCTCTATCTCCAGCCTATGGTTACGAAAAACTATAGCGATGAAGCATTGCTGTCACTTATCCAGAATGCCAACCAATTGGGAGTCAAAGCATTTTATCTGGTGGATAGTTTCGGTTCTATGCTCCCTAATGAGTTTGAACATTTGATGCGGTTGGCTGACAGCACACTTCAGCAGAGTATTTCACTGGGGTACCACTCTCACAACAATATGCAACTGGCATTTTCCAATGCGATCATCCTCTGTACTGCAGGGCTGAAAAGGGATGTTATTATCGATGCCAGCATCTATGGTATAGGCAGAGGAGCCGGAAATCTCAATACGGAACTCATCGCAGACTACCTCAACCATGCTATGCAAAAATCCTATGACACCCTGCCTCTGCTTGAAGTTATCGATGCATTCTTAGGCACATTGATGGTGGAGAGCCCCTGGGGCTTCTCTCCTGCACAATACCTTTCTGCCTCTTTTGACTGCCATCCCAATTATGCGACATACCTGATCGATAAAAATACCAACCATATCGTAGGTGTGCGAAAGGTACTGGAAAAAATTCCGACAGAGAAGCAGCAGACATTTGACAAGGCACTGATAGAGAAACTCTATATCGCATCTCTCCTTGCGCCCAAGCGAGACTGCTCGGGTACGTGGTGCATAGATAATGAAAAGAAGGTACTATTGATCGCTTCGGGTAGCAGTATGGAGAGATATCGAGCACTGATAGAAGAGAGAGTCAAAGATGGATCCTATCTTGTGATCGCGCTGAATCACAAGCCCGCTTTTGTATGTGATTACTACTTCTTCTCCAATCAGAAACGCTTGAATGAGTTTGAGGACGATCTGCCTATGGAGAAAGTGATCCTCACCAACAATATAGAGACGGCACGGGAGCCTAAGGCAATCATTGATCTTGCAAAGGTGGCTTTTGTAGAGCAGACTTTTGTGAAAAATGTGGCTGTTGTGGTCATGAACTATCTGCTAAGCCATGGTATTGAGGCATGTGAGATCGCGGGTCTCGATGGCTATGACCCACTGGGTCTGAACTACTCCTATGATGAGACCAGTGTCATCCTAGACAAAAAGGCGATGCAGGAGGAGAATGCGATCCTCCGTTTTGCGCTGGAGAAGCTCTCTTCCCGCATGTCAATCTCCTTTGTTACCCCTTCCCTTTTCAGTGGTGATGTTGCGCTGAGGATCTTGGGAGTGATCCCTGCCCGCTACAAGTCCAGCAGATTTGAAGGCAAACCACTCTGTATGATCAAGGATATCCCTATGGTCAAGCGTACCTATATGCAGGCAAAACAGTCCAGACTGTTGACAGATCTTGTGGTAGCCACGGATAGTCAGAAGATAGAGGCATATTGTCTTTCTGAAGGGATTCCGGTAGTCATGACCAGTGATACCTGTCTTACGGGGACTGACAGGTTGGCAGAGGTAGCCTCTCTCCGTCCTTATGATCTCTATGTCAATATCCAGGGGGATGAGCCGGTCATCGATGCCAGAACTATAGATGAGATCGTAGCAGAGTTCAAAGCGCATGGACAGACTTATGTCGCCTACAATCTCTATAAGGAGATCACAGCAGAGGAAGAAGTCAGTAGTGACACGATCATCAAAGTGATCGTTAATGAACAGGATGAGCTACTTTATATGTCCAGACTTCCCGTACCGTTCAACAAATCAGAGACCTCACCTACCTTCAAGAAGCAGGTGTGTGTCTATGGTTTTACGAAGCAGGCACTGGAACTTTTCTCCGCTAGGGCAAAGACACTCAATGAGCAGTATGAAGACATAGAGATACTCCGCTTTGTGGATATGGGATATAAAGTAAAAATGTCACAAACCACACTGGATTCCATCGCAGTAGATGTACCCGACGATGTCAAGAAGGTTGAAACCTATCTGGACGAGAGAGGATTGTTATAATGGTGAAGAATATCATTTTTGATTTTGATGGAGTGATCCTGGACAGTATGGCAGTTCGTGAGCTGGGGTTTAGAAAGATATTTGCAGGGTATGATGAGGTTTTGATCGAGGAGCTATTGCAGTATCATCAAGAAAATGGAGGACTTTCCCGTTATAACAAGATCGCCTACTTTTACAATGAGATACTCCATGAGTCGATCACGCAAAGACAGATCGATACCCTGGCAGCTGCATTTTCTGAGATCATGAGGGAGACGTTGACAGATCGTACTTTTTTGATAGCGGAGACGGTAGACTTCTTGCAGAGAAATTATCAAGTATACCGTATGCATATTGCTTCTGGATCAGATCAGGAGGAGTTGCGATATCTTTGTGGAGAGCTGGGAGTGGTGGATTATTTTCTGAGTATCTATGGCTCGCCTGTGCACAAGAATAACTTGGTGAAAATGATACTATCTGAGTATGACTACAAAAAAGAAGAGACGATTCTGATAGGTGACAGTATGAATGACTATACGGCTGCCCATGTCAATGGGATAGATTTTTATGGATATAATAACAGCGCATTGGATAGCGTCTCTGTGCACTATCTGGATACCTATACAATATTAGACAAAAAGAAAGAGAGAAAACATGGAACAAGCCTATAAACTACTGGCACAGAGTAAAGATATCTCTAACAAAAAAGCCAAAGAGCTGATCGACAGAGGACTGGTTTTTGTCGGAGACAAGCAGCTCAAGATCGCAAGAGCTTCTGTACCGGACAGTACAGTATTTCGTATAGAGATGCCAGAGGATATCACAATACTTTATCAAGATGAGGAGATGGTAGCTGTCAACAAACCTGCCGGCATAGACAGCTATGAGGTGCAGGATGCGATCGAAGGAGCAGAGCTGCTGCACAGGCTTGATCGTGATACCAGTGGTGTGCTGTTGCTAGGCAAGAGTGAACACTATATCAAGGAGGCGATCAGGGCATTCAAGCAGAGAAAAGTACGCAAGGAGTATGTGGCTTGGGTAGAAGGTGTGGTCTATGAAGAGATAGAGATCACTACACCGATCCATACGATCAAAAAAGGCAAAGCGTTCTCCAAGATAGACGAGCGGCTGGGTAAGCCTGCGCACACCATCGTAACACCCGATGAAGTGCAGGGTAAGAAAAGCAAAGTTAAAATCGTCATCCATACAGGGCGTACTCATCAGATCAGGGTGCACTTGGCATCTGTGGGACATCCTGTAGTCGGAGACAGCCAGTACGGGTCTCGCACTAGAGCCAAAAGGGCATTGCTTCATGCCAGAAAGCTAGAGCTACTAGGAAAGACATTTGCGGCACCAACCCCTGCTGATATCAAACGATACAAATAGCTCCAGATGTGGTAGTGGTGATACCAATGCGTCATGCACTACAAAAGGAAATTTCATGAAATATACGGTGCTTTGGATACTTAGTCTAGTACTGCTCTCTGCCCAAAATACACCCAGTGACAGCCAGCTTCCCTGGGAGAAAAGTCTTCTCCGAGGCACGCTCTCCAATGGACTCAAATACACCGTGCTCAAAGGAGACAAGCCCAAGCAGCGAGCAGAGCTCTATCTCTATGTGGGTGTGGGCTCACTGGATGAAGAAGAAGACCAAAGAGGCGTAGCCCATTTTCTAGAGCATATGGCATTTAACGGTACAGAACATTTTCAAAAAAACGCACTGATCTCCTATCTGGAGTCTATCGGTATGACCTTTGGCGGAGATCTCAATGCCAACACGGGCTTCGATCGAACACTCTATCGCATCTCCTTGCCACTAGAGGGGGACAATCTCTCTCGATGTGTTACGATACTGCGAGACTGGGCAGGTGGGTTAAAACTAAACCCTCAAGAGCTGGATGCAGAGCGCGGTGTGATCCTAGAAGAGGAGCGTGCCCGTAATACACTCAACTACCGTATGTTTGTCAAAGCACTGCCACTTAGCTATGGACATTCTCGCTACACCAAAAGGATACCTATCGGCTCAGATGAGGTCATCAAACATGTCACTGTCGAGCGTGTCAGGGATTTTTATGAGACTTGGTATCGTCCTGAGTTTATGCATATCGTGGTGGTAGGGGATTTCAATAGTACTGCTGTGATAAGCATGATCCAAGAGAGATTTGGAGACCTAGAAAATAGGAGTACGACCAAACGGGCTTCGCGTGCACTGGAAGAGCGCAACAGTAAGAGGGTCATGTCATTGACAGACAAGGCACTGCCTATCAACAGTGTCCAAATAGGATACATCACTGAGCGAACAGGCATGAAACGAGCCGAAGATAAGCGCAGGATACTGGTGGAGAGGATGGCTTGGATGCTGTTTGGACTCAAGGCAGAAGAGCAGATGATGAAACAGGACCCTGAGGCGATGCAGATCTTGACGCGACGAAGCACACTCAGTAAAACAGCTAGTAAGAATCTGTTTATCGCTACCTACAAAAATGGCCATGCCGCAGGTGCTCTCAAAGAGCTCTATGCTTTGATGTGGGGATTCGGGCAGTATGGATTTGCTCCCACCAATGTCAAGCTAGCAAAAAAACTGCTTCTCTCCCAGGCAGAAAAGGCGCACAAAGAGGTCAAGACTATGCGTGCAGACCAAATAGCAAAGCGGATCATTGGCACGATTGAACGCGACAGTATCTATGTTGCGTATGACTTTGATTTTGCATTGACCAAAAAGTTGATACAAGAGATCAGCATAGAAGAGCTAAACCAGTATTTTCACTCACTGCTGAAGGAGAAAGACAGGTTTGTACTTTTCCAAAGTGCGACCGAGGATGGTTTGGATAGAAACAAGACGCTTGCTTTGTTGGATGAGGGGGAAACGCTAGCAGTAGATATGTCCAAAGAGGAGAACCTATCTAAAGTGATTCTGGCACAAACACTTCCTGTGACCAAGATACGAAGTCGGTCTTATGACAAAGAGAGGGATATCTATCACTATGTGCTGGAGAACAATATCACTGTGGACTTTAAGCCAACACAGCTGAAAAAGGACATGCTATACCTTCAAGGCTACAGCGAGGGAGGTTCTTCGGTATTGGATCTGAAAGGCTTTCGCAGTATGCGTCATGCTGCAGAGTGGGTGGCGTACTCTGCTCCTGGGGATTTGACCCTGACAGAGGTCAAAAAAATACTGAGTGGCAAGCGAGTACGTGTTGTCTTGGGCGTTTCGCGCTTCTACGAGACACTGCGGGGCTCATGCAGTACGCAAGATGCCGAGAGTATGTTTGCACTGCTTTATGCTTCAGTGACTACGCCAAAGATCGACAAGAGAGTCTTTGAGAACGGCAAAAAAGAGCTCAAAAGCTACCTAGAGCAGATACGCCAAAACCCTTCTTTTCTTTTTAACAAGTTGAAGATAGAGAGATATTTCAAGAACAACCCTCGGCTAAGAACTGAGACAATCGATGAGCTTGAAATGCTCGATAAAAAAGAGATGCTAGGGTACTACAAAGACCGATTTTCTGATATGAATCATTTCCATTTCTCTATGGCAGGAGATGCGAGCCCCAAAGAGGTAGAGGCGTGGGTCACGCGCTATCTAGGGAACCTACCTACAAAAAGTCGTGCTGAGCAGTACCGTGTAGAAAGATATCCTTATCTACATGGTGCACAGAGGGTGACAGCCAAGCTTGCCGGTGAGAACACTGCGACTGCCACACTCTCTTACCGGAGCAAAGTCCCCTTTTCTCTGAGCAATGAATTGGCAGTGGATGCGGTCAGGTCGATACTGGAAATTAGACTGAGAAATGTGATTCGAGAAGATAAAGCAGGTACCTATGGTGTCTCGGTCTATGCAGAGATGTCCTCCGAGCTTAAGGACAAAGCAGTCTTGACAATCACCTTCAAAGCAGACCCCAAGCGCGTAGAGGCTCTCCTGCTCACTGTCAAAAAAGTGATAGAGGAGCTGAAGACAAAGGGTGTGACTGACAAAGAGCTTGCTACCTTTAGACAGATGGTCAAAACAGCGTTCAAAAAAGCACAGAATTACAATGCCTTTTGGCTGGAGATGATGCAAGAGCACTCCAGACTAGGGCTTTCTATGCACGAGATCATGGATGTCAATATGCGCCTGCATGCGCTCACTTCCCAAGAAATACAAGAGATGGCATGTAAGACAATGGCTGAGGATCTGCTAGAGAGCGTGATGCTTCCAAAAGAGGATATAATTCACTCTAAATAGAGTTTTGGATAAAATGCACAAAATAAAACACGATATATTTGGTTAAAAAGTAGGAAAAGTATGTTTAGTACCATTACAGACAGTTTCAAAAATGCCATTGGCAAGATCCGTTTCCATGATGATGAGAAAGCTCTCAAAAAAGCAACGACAGAGCTAAGAAAATCGCTGCTCAAATCCGATGTGCATCACAAGGTGGTCAAGGAGTTAATCCAGACAGTGGAACTAGAGACCAAGAAGCATGGTATCGGAAAAGACAGCTTCCTCGCTGCATTGCAAAATGAGTTAGTGCGTATCCTCACGGCTGAGGGCAACCAAGGTTTCGTTTTTGCTTCCAAGCCTCCTACGGTAGTGCTCATGACGGGACTGCAAGGTTCAGGAAAGACGACCACTACGGGCAAGCTCGCCTACATGCTCAAAGAGCAGAAGAAAAAGAAGGTACTGATCGCAGCAGGTGACCTTCAGAGACTGGCAGCGGTAGAGCAGCTTCGTCAGATTTGTGCGGATATTGAAGTCGATCTCGTAGCGGATGAGGATGCCAAACCCGAAGAAATCGTTACCAGAGCGATCCAGAAAGCCACCGATGAACTCTATGATGTAGTGCTGATTGATACAGCAGGGCGTCTGGCGATTGATGAAGAGCTGATGGATGAGCTAGAGCGTGTCAAAAATGTCGCGAAGCCTGACGAGATCTTTTATGTAGCGGATGCGATGACCGGTATGGATGCAGTCAGAACAGCGACAACCTTCAAGGAGAAGATCGGTATTACGGGTGTGGTACTGAGTAAGTTTGATGGAGACTCCAAGGGAGGTGTAGCCTTGGGTATTGCGCATCAAGTAGGTGTGCCGTTGCGTTTCATCGGTAGCGGGGAGAAGATGCCTGATCTGGAGGTGTTCATCCCTGAGCGTATCACCAACCGTCTCATGGGTGCGGGAGATATCGAGGGGCTAGCGGAACGCACGGCATCAGTGATTGATGAAAAGACAGCCAAACGCATGACCAGCAAGATCAAAAAAGGGCAGTTCAATTTCAATGACTTCCTTGAGCAGATGGAGCAGATAAAAAAAATGGGCTCCATGAAGTCGATCATGGGTATGATTCCAGGCATGGGAAATATGGCGAAGCAGATCGGGGATATGGATCTGGAGAACTCCAGTGAGATGAAAGCGATCAAGTCGATGGTCTCCTCCATGACCAAAAAAGAGCGAGAAAACCCAGACCTGCTCAACAATACCCGAAAGCGCCGTATCGCAGCAGGAGCAGGGCTGGATCAGATGCAGGTCAACCGCGTCCTCAAGCAGTTTAAAAATGCTGCTAAAATGGCGAAGAAGATGTCTACCAAAGGCGGAATGAAGGAGATGCAGAGAATGATGAGTCAAATGGGTGGACAGAGTGGAGGATTTCCGGGGATGCGATAGCGATTGAGCTTTATTTAATAAGTATTATGCTAGAATCGCGTTCCAAAAGTATTGATGAGTGCTTATGTGCTTAGCCGGCATTCTCATTAGTGGTAGTTGTCAGTACTTTGGGATCGTCTTTAGAAGGCGACATACACGAGCAGTCGTGTTTGAATAAGAAAAAAAGAAAAGATAAAAAAAGGAAAACACCATGACAATGATCAGAATGACAAGAATGGGTAGAAAAAAGAAGCCATTTTACAGAATCGTAGTAACAGACAGCAGAAAAAGAAGAGACAGTGGTTGGATCGAGGCAATTGGTCATTATAATCCAGTGTCTCCCAACAAAGAGCTCACACTTGATGAAGAGAGGCTTAACTACTGGATCGGTGTCGGTGCACAGATGAGCCCTACCGTCAAAAGATTGGCAAAGAAATAATCCATGGCAAAAGATTTCGTGCTCGCCTATGCCAAGATGATCGTCAAGCATCCTGAAGCGCTCTCGATAGAGGTAGCAGAGATGGATGAGATGGCAGAGGAGATCACAGTCTATGCAGACCCTGCGGATGTAGGGAAACTGATAGGCAAAGAGGGTCGCATGATCAATGCGATCAAAACGGTCATCTCAGGATGCAAAGCCAAACATGGCAAAAGTTACCGTGTCAATGTCAAGGCAAACGCATAATCCATGCATGACGAGCAATTCTTTATCGCTCAGATAGGTCGTACCGTCGGACTACACGGTGATCTCAAACTCCACCTCCATACCGATTTTCCCGAACAATTCCAAGTAGGCATGATATTTGATAGCAACAGAGGCAAGCTGGAAATAGCTACCTATAACCCTATCAGAGGATTGATTAGTTTTGTAGGCCATGCTTCGATAGATGCAGCTAAAAAACTTACCAATACCAAACTCTACAGCACCTTGGAAAAGACCAGATCTCAGTGTGCGCTGGATAAAGGGCAGTACTTTTGGTTTGATATCGTTGGTGCTTCGATCTATCAGGATGAGGCATGTATCGGGGTAGTAGAGGATATCGACCGAATGCTGGATACGGATTATCTGGTGATCAAAACAGACCCAGAACTCATAGAGCAGGGGTCGGCAAAAGAGTTCCTTCTTCCTTATATCCCCCGTTATATACTCTCTGTCGATACGGATGCCAAGCGTATCACTACGCAGGACGCCAAAGATATCCTAGAGGCAAGTTAGCGTGATGCGATTTACCTTTGTAACACTCTTCCCACAGATCATTCAGGGGTATTTTACGGATTCGATCCTTGGTCGTGCGATCACTGAAGATAAGATTACGATCGACTATCAAAACCCTAGAGACTACA
>JALVVQ010000175.1 GCA_027023325.1 Campylobacteraceae bacterium
TTGAAGCGTTCGATAGGAAGAAGTCATTCCAAACAGCAGAGAGATAGAAAGTGAATAATAATATTACCCTATCAACAATTATTGGCTTGATTGTATCAGCTCCAATGATGTATCTTGCCTGGCATCACAACGCTCAAGGTGAAATATATGCTGAGGGCAGGATAGATTTTTTGTATTTGGCTTTACTCGGGGCAGCATGGTTTGGTGTGATTTTTGTAGTTGCTTTTATCTTGATTCTAATCGTAAAAAAGTTGAGAGAAAAGTCTCGCTAAACAACCCTTAACCCTCTTTTTGGTATAACTATTACCTATAACTTAATTACAAATCAAATTGATATCAAGGTTGTTTATGAAAGATTTATTCACTTCGTTTAAAGATAACTGCGGGTTTGGATTGCTTGCTTCTATTGATAATGTACCTACACATAAGAATCTGGAAGATGCTGTCACTTCACTCTCTCGTATGATGCACAGAGGCGCCATCGCTGCAGATGGAAAGACGGGAGATGGCTCAGGTCTGCTCTTGTCGATTCCTAGAAAGTTTTTTCAGAAAGAGGCGCTAAAAGCAGGCATAACACTGCCCGAGAGATACGCTGTGGCAATGGTTTTCTCGCATAACGAAAGTGACCTTGATGTCATCAAAGAGTCATGCCAGAGCAATGATCTCAAGGTGCTCTATGTGCGTCAGGTACCCGTGGATAAAAATGCACTGGGTGAGCAGGCTTTGGCATCTCTGCCTCAAATCACGCAGGTTTTTGTGGCACCTGATGCATTGGTGGCAGTGGAGCGCTTCAATGCACTGGTCTATCTGACACGAAAAGAGATAGAGCACAAACTGCGAGGGGACAAAACATTCTATATCCCTTCTTTCTCTTCTTCTGTCGTCTCCTACAAAGGCCTGGTGATGCCGACACATATCAAAGCGTTCTATTCCGATATGGCAGATGAGGATTTTGAAGTCTCTTTTGCACTCTTTCATCAGCGCTTCTCTACCAATACGCTGCCAGAGTGGAGATTGGCGCAGCCCTTTAGGGCAGTGGCACACAATGGTGAGATCAACTCTGTATCAGCCAACAGATACAATGTTGCCTCCAAGATAAAAGCATTGAGAAGTGATATATTTACCGAGGCAGAAATGACCAAGATATCAAACATCATCCAGAGTGAGATGAGTGACTCGGCAAGTTTGGATAACTTTTTGGAATTTCTGCATGTGAATGGTATGGATTTCTTCAAGGCAGCCAGATCAGTGATCCCTGCGCCGTGGCACAATGCACCGCATATGGATCCCGATCTGAAAGCATTCTATGAGTATATCAGTAGCTCATTTGAGCCTTGGGACGGGCCGGCTGCTGTGAGCATGACGGATGGTCGCTATATCGGCTGCGTACTGGATCGTAACGGATTGCGACCTGCCAAATATATCATCACCAAAGACAACAGACTGCTAATCAGCTCCGAGTATGGCGTGATAGATACACCAGAAGAGGAGATTATCAGACGAGGCAGGCTGAAGTCTGGAGAGATGATGGGGTTGGATCTCAAGTATGGACGCGTACTCAGCAATGAAGATATCAATCACTATCTCAAAGACAAAGACCCCTATGAGCAATGGCTTAACAATAATATGACCTACTTGCAGGAGCATGCCCATGACTCTACGACAGTATTTCCCAAGCAGCCCAAAGAAGAGGTAGAGGCAAAGCAGCGATACTTCAACTATACGCAGGAGCTGATCAAAGAGGTGATTAAGCCTATGGTAGAGGAGGGCAAAGAGACCACTGCCTCTATGGGGGATGATACGCCCTTGGCAGCCTTCTCTATGGAGCATAGGAATTTTTCTGACTTCTTCAAGCAGAAATTTGCACAGGTGACCAACCCTCCAATTGACCCGATTCGTGAAAAAATCGTCATGAGTCTCAATACTGGGTTTGGTGAGACCAGAAATATCCTTGCCGATGATGCCATCAATGCAAAGCGCCTCAAGACAGTCTCTCCTATTATGTCCAGGGAGAAGTTTCAGTTGCTCAAAGAGTTTGGAACGCTGGGTAACAAGAGATATGATGCAGACTATCGCTATAGAACCTACAGTACAGTATTTTCTGCTGATCTCAAAGCAAGTATAGAAGCGCTGATTGATACCATTATTTCGGATGTGAAGCAAGAGGGCATCAGGGTCGTGGTGCTGGACGACAGAGAGATGACAGCACAGGCACCTGCGATGCCAATGTTGATGCTTGTGGGTAGGCTATCCCAGAGACTACAGGAAGAGGAGATCAGAAACCTTGCCAATATCGTGACAGTCACAGGTGAGGTCTTTGATCCACATTCTGCTGCTTGTATGATCGGCTATGGTGCGAGTACAGTCTTCCCTTATCTGCTTTACTATACTGTCAAAACCATTGTGCGAAAAGAGGACGAGACTGTCAAAATGAAACCGATACTCAAGCAGTTCCGTAGAGCCATGAGTGCGGGCTTGTTGAAAATCATGTCTAAGATGGGCATCTCCACCATCGTCAGTTATCG
>JALVVQ010000176.1 GCA_027023325.1 Campylobacteraceae bacterium
GATGAAGTCATATCGGAAATACGATAAACCTAAGTGATTTTAGATATAATAATTGCCTTTAAAATACCTATAGATACATAGAGGATACACCATGAATATTTTTGACGATGATGATGACTACATGAGCACTACCCCCAAAGACAACTATTTTTCAGTTGCCAAAACGGCCAACCAGAATATCGTAGAGATGGAGCTTGAGAAGCTTTTTCGCCGCTTTGCAGTCGCAGAAAAAATGCTTGAAGAGAGGGGGCTAGAGGAGGAGCATGAGCGCCTGATCAGTGCTTCTGTGGTGGATAGTGATATGGATATGAGAGTGGATTCACTCTTTATCGAGCTGGTAGGCAATATCGTCACGCAGTGTGAGTAGCAGTATGATTGAAGCGGTTGAGAGGAAGATAGCACAATTTATCGTAGATCTGGATGATCAGGATACAGTAGTACTTTACAACAAACTCCCCCGAGGCAAAAGACTCCGGGCCAAATTGATTTTGAAGATTGCAGGGGAGGGGATCATGGCAGTCAAGACGGCTGCGATCGTTGAGATGATCCATGCTGCCAGTCTGCTGCATGATGATGTAATCGATGATGCCTTTGTCCGCAGAGGTGATGCCTCACTCAATGCACTTTATGGTAATAAAACAGCGATTATGTTTGGTGATGTCCTCTACTCCAAAGGCTTCTACGAGCTCAACAGCATTGACCGTGAAGTGGCAAAAGTAATTTCCAATGCGGTTGTGCAACTGAGTCTTGGTGAGCGCAATGATGTGCTGCTCTCTGCCTATTTCAATCACGATAAAGAGAAATATCTCAAAATGATTTATCAAAAGACAGCCTCATTGATGGAGGCAAGTGCCGAGGCAGCGGCACTGCTGGCCGGAAAGCCTAGGGAAGTTTACCGAACTTATGGTAGAAACCTGGGGATAGCATTTCAGATGATTGATGATCTGTTGGATGTGACGCAGAGTGCAGAGCAGTTGGGTAAACCAGCCATGCATGACTATGAAGAGGGCAAGGCAACGCTGCCTTTTATCTATCTGTATGAAGCGATGAATGATGAGGAAAAGGCGGCATTGTCTGCGCTACATGCGAGAGTGCTCAAGTCTGAAGACCAGCAGTGGATCGCTTCGATGATGCAGCAATACGGCATCATAGAGAAATGTTACGCCGAGGCAAGGCTGCTTATAGAGGAGGCTATCACGCTTATGCAGCATGCAGGTGAACACTCATTAGAGAAGATAGCCAGAGCGATGATAGAGAGGAGTTTTTAATGAATTACCAAGTGGTGAGTTTCAATTACAAAAAATGTGATCTGGATACCAGAGAACAGATTGCTTTCAAAGACGATGATGCGATTAGGGCATATCTCAATCTCCTGACAGGTTTTGATTTTGTGCTTGAGGCCTATATTGTCAATACCTGTAACCGTATCGAGATCGTTGCTGCGACCAAGGACAACTTCTCTACCTATCATACGATTTTGGGTCTTTTGAGCAAAACAACGGGCGCTGATTTCTATATGCTTGAAAAAGCAGTACTGAACCTGGAAGATGAAGCGGCGATTGAACATATCTTCTCTGTGGTCTCTTCTTTGGACTCACTGGTGATCGGCGAGGCACAGATCACAGGGCAGGTCAAAGATGCCTTTAGACTCTCTTACGAGAATGGTACCGCAGGTAAAGAGCTCAACCGCGTGATCAGTTATGCCGTCAAATGTGCTGCGCAGGTACGCAATGCCACTAATATCTCACAAAACCCCATCTCCATCGCTTCTGTGGCGGTAGCACAGGCGAAAGCAGATATGAATGGCTCACTTGCCGGTATGACCGGCATCGTGGTCGGTAGTGGTGAAATGGGTAGACTGGCTGCCAAACACCTGCTCCGTGCCGATGCAGATGTGCTCTTGCTGTCTCGCACCAGAGAGAATGCACAGAAGCTTGCCGATGAGCTGGGAAGCGAAAATGTCAAAGTGGTAGAGATGGAGCGACTCCGTCGCCTGATCAATCGCTATCGATTGCTGTTTACAGCTACCAGTGCCCCTGATCCAATCATTACCAATGCCATGGTGGAGTACAATGAAGCAGACAGGCTCTGGTTTGATATGGCGATCCCACGGGATATCGAAGAGATGGAAGAGGAGAATATCAAAGTCTACCGCATTGATGATCTCCAGAGTATCTCCAAGAGTAACCATGCCATGAGAGAAGAACAGGCACTCAAGGCGACAGAAGTGGTAGAGCGGTATACCAAAGAGTTCTATCTGTGGCTTCAGGCATTGACGATTGAGCCGCTGATTAAGGGTATGCGACTCTCTATCAATGAAGTGATTGAGGGAGAGGTGGCGCGCTCTGTCAAGAAGGGCTATCTTCCCGAACAGTTTAGCGACAACGCCAAGCGCATGATTACGCAGGTCTTTGACAAGTACCTGCATGTACCGACCAAAAACCTGAGAGACTTGGCGAAGCAAAATGATGGTCAGGCAGCCGTCAATGCCTTCAAGCGAGTGTTTGAAATCACAACAGATGATGTCGATCTGGCACAGTACAAGCAGAAGAAAATGCAAAAACCTTCCCCGGAAATGATGCAGCAACTCAAAGGAGAGAACAGATGAGATTTACCCAACTACTGATCCCAACTACCAAGGAAGCTCCCAGCGATGCCGTGCTTCCCAGCCATATCTATTTGACCAGGGCAGGCTATATCCAAAGTATAGGGAGTGGGCTTTACAATTTTCTTCCACTGGGGAAAAGAGTATTGGACAATGTCCGACAAGTAGCCAAAGAGGAACTGGACAAGGCAGGGTGCCAAGAGGTGGATCTGGCCTTTGTGACACCAGCAAGTCTCTGGGAAGAGAGTGGCCGTTTTGAAAAGTATGGCAAGGAGCTTTTACGCTTCAAAGACAGAAAGAGCAATGATTTTGTGCTGGGACCTACCCATGAGGAGATGATGGTGAATCTCGTTCGCCAGACAGTCAAAAGCTACAAGCAGCTACCAATCAATCTGTATCAGATTAAGACAAAATTTCGTGATGAGATTAGACCAAGGTTTGGATTGATGAGGGGACGAGAATTTTTGATGAAAGATGGCTATAGTTTTGCGGCAGATGAAGAGGGGATGCGGGCAGACTTTGACCTGATGGAGCAGACCTACAGCCGTATCTTTGAGCGTCTGGGGCTGGATTATCGTATCGTAGAGGCAGACAGTGGTGCCATTGGCGGCAGTGGGAGTAAAGAGTTTATGGTGATTGCGGATAGTGGAGAGGATACGATCGTCGTCTGTGACAGCTGTGACTATGGTGCCAATATCGAAGCGGCTACAAGAGCACCTTTTGTATGCGAAGCAGAAGAGCCGGAAATCAGTATGTCCAGCAAGTTCAGGACAGAGGGGGTCAAGACGATTGATGATCTGGCAGTATTTTTCCATGTCGATCCCTACTATCTGGTCAAAACAGTGGCAATGAAAGCACTCTATGACGAAGGAGAGAGTAAGATCGTGTTGTTTGCACTCAGAGGTAGCGATACGCTAGAGGAGACCAAAGCCTGCAATGCAGTCGATGCCAATGAGTTGGTGGAAGTCTCCGAGGAGGAGCTAATGACAGCGGGACTCGTACCTGGTTTTATGGGACCACACACACTCCCTGAAGGCATCACAATCGTGTATGATGAGGGGCTCAAAGAGGGCAAAAGCCTGATCTGTGGTGCTAATGAAGAGGATTACCATTTTGTGGGGTTTGATCTGCGAGGCGTAGCAGTAGCCTATCATGATTTGGTAGCCGTGCAGGCTGGAGATGGCTGTCCACGATGCAATGGCAAGCTCAAGCATACCAAAGGGATAGAAGTAGGACACATCTTCCAGCTGGGGACACGATACAGTGCGCCGCTTAAGGCAGAGTTCCTAGATGAAAACGGTAAATCCAAGCCCTTTGCTATGGGCACTTATGGGATCGGCATCAGCCGCCTGTTGGCAGCCATTATTGAGCAGCATCATGATGACAAGGGATGTATCTGGACCAAGGCATCAGCACCGTTTGCTGTACAAATCATTGTCTCAAATGTTAAAAAAGAGGAGGAGTGTAAGGCGGGAGAAAAGCTGTATGAGGCACTTCGATCCAAAGGCGTAGAGGTGCTCCTGGATGACCGCAAAGAGCGCTTTGGCTTCAAAATGAAAGATTTCGAATTGATTGGTATTCCGTTGGCAGTGGTGATTGGGAAGAATCTGTCAGAGGGCAAGGTAGAGATCGTGACACGGGATGGATTGGTAAAAGAGGAGATTGACGCTGCGGTAATAGCAGACGAAGTACTGAGGAGGCTCTGATGATAGTGGGTATTATCCCTCTGTTCTTTTTGGAACTGTTTGTTTCGATGAAGGTTGGTGATATCATAGGATTTGTGCCCAGTGTCTTGTGGATAGTGCTTACTATGATTGCCGGTAGTACGCTGTTGCGCCTTTCTCCCTATACCTTCATGGGCAATATTATGTCGGTCAAAATGGGAAAACTCGACCCAAGAAGTGCCAACAGCGCCAGCATGTCCTATCTTCTTGGCTCGGTTTTCCTCATTATTCCAGGGGTGATTACTGATTTTCTTGCTGTGCTCCTACTCCTGTATACACTCTATTTACAATTGTCAGCTAAAATGAGACCTCAACAACAAAACAGATATAAACATACAAAAGGAGACAGTGATGTCATTGATGTCGAAATTATTGATGAGTAGTGTTGCCGCTACTTTGGCGCTTAGTGCAGGTACCTTTAATATAGAACAGTTTGTCAAGAAAAATGTGGTCAAAAATCCTCAGGTAAAAGTAAATAAAGTAGATACGGTCAGCACCAAAAAGATTCCAGGAGATAACAATTGGAATGCCTATTTGGTGATGGTTAACCTCACTTTTAAAGGGAAAGATGTTAAAGAACCTATGACAATCTTTGTCGATGAAAAGAGCGGTCTGGCTACGATGAGTTTGATGAATGCAAATACTGGAAAAGACTATCAGCGAACCATCAAGCCCAGTATGTCTGACAGCTACTACGATGAGACCCATTTGATAGCCGGAGACAAGAATGCCAAACACAAAATGGTGATTTTCTCTGATCCTCAATGTCCTTTCTGTATTCAGTATGTTCCGGGTGTACTGAAGGATTTTAGAGAGAAAAAAGGTGATGTGGCACTCTATTATTATCATATGCCACTCTTGAGACTACATCCCGTATCTGAAGTATTGACAAGAGTCATGGAGTCACTCCAAAAAGAGGGAAAAGTTGATCAGGCAATGAAGGTATATGGATTAAAGATCGCAGCAAACGAGAAAAATGAAGATAAAATTCTTGCAGCACTCAAAAAGCAGCTAAAGTTAGAGATAAGCAAAGAGGCAATCGGCAAAAAAGAGATTAAAATGGCTGTAAAGAAAGATATGAGTGCAGCCACACAGATGATGGTACGTGGTACGCCAAGTGTTTATTTTGATGGCGAATTTGATACAAGCAGAGACAAGTATAAGCAATTCCTAAAATAAGGGTATAAGTGTGGAGAAAATAGTCATCGCGACGCGTGCCAGCCAGCTGGCACTATGGCAGGCATATCATATCAAAGAGCATATAGAGCAGCAATTCCCTGAAGTAGAAGTTGTACTCAATAAAATCACAAGCAGGGGTGACAAGATACTTGATCGTCCGCTTGCATTGGTGGGAGGCAAAGGTCACTTTACCAAAGAACTGGAAGATGAGATGCTCTCCGGCAATGCGGATCTGGCGGTACATTCTCTCAAGGATGTCCCTACCTATATCCCAGAGGGTCTAGAGCTTTGTGCGATTACGACACGACAGGATCAGAGCGATCTGTTTCTCTCGCACACCTATGCTTCTTTGGAAGCGCTACCCCATGGGGCGGTCGTGGGGACGACAAGTCTCCGAAGAAGAATGCAGCTATTGCAGAAGCGTCCTGACTTAAAAGTCAAAGATCTCAGAGGCAATGTGAACACACGACTTAGAAAGCTCTCAGAGGGGCAGTATGATGCTATCGTACTTGCTTATATTGGTTTGCAGAGGTTAGATTTGCTGAAAAATATTCCTTATACGCAAAAGCTTGACTTTATGATTCCTCCTATGGGACAGGCTTCGCTGGGTATTGAGATTGTTTCCAGCAATGCGCGTGTCAGAGAGATAGCAATGAGTCTAAATGATGAAGAGAGCCAACTTTGCGCAAAGCTTGAAAGAGACTTTGTCTCTGCTATAGGCGCGGGCTGCTCTGCACCTGTGGCAGTCAATGTCAAAGTAAAAAAAGAGACAGTAGAGATCGTAGCGATGCTGGGCTATCCTGATGGTACACATATTTTACAGGAGTATGCAACTGCTTCACTGGACAGATACGAAAATATCGGTATGGAATTGGCTGAAAAAATGATTTCAAAGGGTGCCATTACCCTGCTTGAAAAAGCAGAAGAGATTGCTTTTAAGGACGAAATGCCTGAGAGAATTTAATTTTGACTTTTTTCTGATAGAATAGCTGTAAAAATTGAGGGTGATGACTTTGTTGAAATATATAAAACAGCTATGTTCATGGATGTTCTTTCTTTCATTGTATTTCACTATAGTATATGCCAGTCCAAACCTCTCTCTTACTGATCAAGAAAAGGCATTTCTCCAGAAGCACCCTATACTCTCGGTGCATAATGAAAAGAATTATCCTCCTTATAATTTTAATAAAAACGGTGTTCCTGCAGGCTTCTCGATAGACTACATGAATCTATTGGCAAAAAAACTTGGCATCAAGGTGAAGTACATTAGTGGTCATACATGGAGTGAGTTTATAAAAATGATTAGAGAGGGAAAGCTTGATGTGATGCTTAATATCAGACGCACACCGCAGAGAGATACTTACCTCAGTTTTACAGAACCTTATGCTGCTACTAAAAAAGCTATTTTTTCCAATGACCCCTTTCTGAGTGATCTTTATGCCTTGCAAGGCAAAACAATCTGCGTCCCCAAAGATTTCTATATAGAGTATTTTTTAGAGTCCTATTATCCGGATATACAGCTTATGAAAAGCGGGTCACTACTGGGTTGTCTAAAATCTGTAGCCAAAGGCAGCAGTGTTGCAACGATCGGTAGTCGTGCCATTATCCGATATCTCATGCAGGAAAACAATATAAGTATATCCCATGAAAATACTATACCAGATAGAAGACTGACGGTAGGACTCAGTATTGCAACTGCAAAAAATATGCATATACTCAGAGATATACTTCAAAAAGCAATGTACAGCATTGGAGAGAATACACTCTCTATATTGACGCATGGGTGGCTGGGAGAAAAAGATGCTCGCAAAGTACTTTCGGGAAAAAGTATCGTAAAGCCTTACAGGAATAAAAGGGTAATCACAATGTGTAACAATCCCAATTGGGCACCTATAGAGTTCGTCAAGGAGGGAGAGGAGAATACCATTCAAGGTATCGCTATCGATACACTGAAGCTCCTTGAGCAGAAACTGAATGTCACATTCAAAACTATCCATACCAAGAGCTGGGTGCAATCTCAGGCGTATATGAGGGAGGGAAAATGTGAGATTCTTCCGGTGGCTATCCAAACAGATAAAAGAAAAGAGTATGCCAACTTTACTACACCTTATCTAGTATATAAGTTGGCTGTCATTACGCAGAATGATAAGCCCTTTATCGAGGATCTTTCTTCTGTCTCTGACAAAACAATTGCCCGAAAAAGAGGATCTGGGCTGATTGATAAGTTAAAAAAACGCTATCCTCAAATTGATATCTTGGAAACAGAGGGTTGCAGAGAATCATTGAAAAAAGTCTCTGATGGCGAAGCATATTGTACGATAGCTACACTGCCTGTCGCATCCTATTTTATCAATAAATTTGCATTGAAGAACCTTTATATAGCAGGTTATATCGATATGAAATATAGACTCTCTATCGCAGTGACCAAAAAAGATAAAGCACTGTTACGGGTGCTCAATGCGGCACTCTCTGAAATCACTGAGTATCAACAAAGAGATATTTATGACAAGTGGGCCAACAAAAAACTTGTGGAATCTTATAAATACACCTATATATGGTATGCGTTGGCAGTAGCTTTGATAATTTTCCTTCTGGTTGTATATAGACACAAAATTCTTCAGGGGGCCAATGTAAATTTACAGAAGGAAATTCAGGAAAAAGTACAGGAGAATATTGTCCAGCATCAATTTATCCAGGAGCAGGCAAAACTGGCGGCACTCGGAGAGATGATAGGTGTGATTGCACACCAGTGGAGGCAGCCGTTGAATGCATTGGGTCTGAGTATCCAGAATCTGGAGTATAATTACAGGGATGGACTGCTAGATCAGAAATTTATTGAAAAATATATAGATAAAAATATTAAAACCATTAAATTTATGAGCCATACCATTGATGATTTTAGAGATTTTTTCAAAGTAAATAAGGTAAAGGAGAGATTTTCAGTCAAAGAGAGTGTTGAGGCAACATTCCAGATGCAATCGCTATACCTGGAGAAGTATCATATTTCTTTTGTTGTAACAGGTGATGATCTTGAAGTGGAAGGATTGAGAAGTGAGTTTCAGCAAGTAGTCCTGAACCTTATAAACAATGCCAAAGACGCACTCGTAGAGAACAGGAGTGAAGAGAGAAGGATAGAGGTCTATCTTGAAGAGAAGGCAGTAGTCTTTATGGACAATGGCGGCGGTATCTCGGAAGAGAATATGAAAAAAATTTTTGATTCTTATTTCACAACCAAAGAGGAAGGATTAGGTGTTGGACTCTATATGTCAAAGGTTATCATAGAGGAGAAGATGGGTGGCAGAATACAAGTATACTCCAAAGGAGATGGAACAGTGATAGTATTGGATTTTAACGAAAATGAAAAATATTAAAATACTTTTTGTGGAAGATGATGCAGGTATACGAGAGGAGCTAATATCGTTTTTGAGTCGCTATGCCAAAGCAGGTCTTTATGCAGCAGAAAATGCCGAAGAGGGATTGAAGCTTTTCTATCAACATCAACCTAATATCGTGATCTCGGATATCAAGATGGCTAAGATGTCAGGTATTGATATGGTAAAAAAGATCAAAGAGACTGATCCAGATCAGGCAGTTATTTTTACGACTGCACACAGTGACAGTATATTTTTTCTAGAGGCGATTGAACTACAAGTGGCTGGTTATCTTTTGAAACCAGTTGACTTAAGACAACTACAACGAAAGATCAAAAAAATTAGTCAAGAATTGATATTACGAAGGCAGTATGAAGCCCAAAAGGAGATCATGAATGAAATAGCACATTTACAGGGAAGCATGTTGGCTGTTTTTGATAAAAACTTTCAGCTCTTGTTTCTGAATGATATGGCATTGACATTTTGGGGGCTCAAGAGCACAGAAGAGGCTTTGGAGCATAATGGTATGCTTGGCGACAGAATGGTAAAGGGAGGTGGCTATTTTTACCCTTCCGATATGAAAGACAGGAAATGGATAGGTGAAATACAAGATCTTGAGCCGCAAAGGAGGATCATTGCGCTGCGTTCTTTGGATGGAGAGTCCATACATGCCTATATGGTAGATATCACATATGCGAAAAAGACAGATCATACCATTATAACACTTTCTGAAATCACCAAGATAGAAGAGGAGCGTGCCTCTTATCGGAAGCGTATGTATATTGATGATCTTACGCAGATATACAATCGTGCCATGTTTGATAAGCAGATTGACAATGAGGTGAAGAAGTCTCTTAGGGAAGGGCAAGGGTTGAGTATGATTTTGCTCGATATCGATCACTTCAAGCAGGTCAATGATCACTATGGACACCTTGCGGGAGATCAGGTGCTGAAGGGGATTGGAAGGTTAGTCAAAAAAAGCATACGAAACCATGATTTTTTTGCTAGATGGGGCGGTGAGGAGTTTGCATTACTATTACCTAATACGGAGCTGGAAGGCGCTATGAAACTGGCGGAAAACTTGAGAAAAAATATTGGATCACACAGATTTCCAGAGGGTATTTTTGTGAGCTGTAGTTTTGGTGTGGCATCGGTCAGAGAAAAAGGAGAAAAGTGCCTCTTCAGAAAAGCGGATGAAGCACTGTATGAAGCCAAAGTCCAAGGACGAAATAGAGTGGTAGCCTATGCTTAAGGGAACCTCTAAAAATTGATATTTTTTGTCTGATACTCCGGTAGTCATAGATGCAAGCGCCCATTGCACGGGTTGAGTGCTCCTTTGTCGCATCGGTCAAAAAACATTTTTAGAGATTCCCCTTAATTGCCTATACCGTGTGTGGCTACAAATGCGATAAAGTATCGTGCGTATTTATCTTTGGCATTGGGAAGTATGTCTGCTGCCTCTTGAGAGGAGTACCCCTTTTTTTTAAGATACATAAATGCTTTCTTTACTTCTGAAATACTTTTTTTATCCTCAAAACTTCTACGCATACCCACCAGATTGAGTCCCCTGATTGCTGCATGAGGGTATCCTTCTGCTAAGCAATAAGGAGGAATATCGTTTTGAACAGCAGAGGCACCACCAATCATCGTACCTCTCCCGATGATGCACTGCTCGTCCAGGCTTGCCTTGGCACCGACGATGACCCTCTCCTCACATCTGCTGTCTTTACGCAACAAAACACTATTGGTGATAATGCAGTTTTGTCCCACTTCGACACCGGACTGTATCTCCACATAACCCATAATGAAGCATCCAGGGGAGATATGTATGGCTTTATCATCAGTAGGACGGGTGCCGATTTTTGTAAATTCGCGTACTGTGCACCCTTTATCTATTGTGATGGCTACCGTACCGTTTCCCATCTCTACAAAGGCATGGAGGTGGGTTTTCTCCCCTAGTGTGACCTTCCCTTCAAGTGTCACATGGGGCTCTAGCCTAACGCCACTTCCTAGGATG
>JALVVQ010000177.1 GCA_027023325.1 Campylobacteraceae bacterium
ACCTAAAGGCGCTCTCCAATATCTCTTTGAATGTGTTACTTTGTGTGATGGCTACACTGCTGGGCATGATGTTGTTTCGTAGGGTATATGGGGTTTGATTATTTAGGTGACTGTGGGATTGCAACTGCTATAATATTCCCAAAACTATAAGGGTCATACTATGCCTATCACTGCTGCTATATTTAGAGAATATGATATCCGGGGAATTTTTGAAAAAGAGCTCAATACACACTCTGTGAAACTGATTGGTTATTACCTGGGAAAGAGGATCGGAGCAGGCAGGGTCGTCTCTATTGGTTTTGATGCCCGTTCCCACTCTCCTATTCTTAGGGATTATTTGACTTCTGGGCTCAATGCTGCGGGTTGTATCGTCTTGGATATGGGTATAGTGGCCACACCTGTTAACTATTTTTCCAATTTCCAAACAATAAAGGCAGCCAAGCAGGAGGCCTCTCCTGATGCCTCAATTATGATTACCGGTTCACATAATCCTTCTCCCTATAATGGGTTTAAAATAACGATAGACAAGCGTCCTTTTTTTGGAGAAGATATCTATGCTCTGGGTGATGAAATTATTGCCAATCAAGACAGGGTAATACCTGACAATGCAGAGAGGACAGTAGTTGATATCAAAACCCCCTATATTGATTTCATGGTAAGGCACTTTTCTCATCTAAAAGGATTAAAGAAAAAAATTGTTGTTGACTGTGGTAATGGTGTGGCCGATACGGTGCTGAGCGAGATATTTGATGCGTTGTCATTGGACTACAGAGGGCTTTACTGTGAGCCCGATGGCACTTTCCCTAACCATCATCCTGATCCTTCTGTCGAAGCCAATCTTGCTGATCTTAAAAGAGCGTTAGCAGAGGAGGGGGATATTGCCTTTGCGTATGATGGCGATGCTGACCGTATCGCTGTACTAACGCATAGACACAATATCAAGGGCGACCAAATGGCACTGCTTTATACGATGAAGATGGAAGCACCAACGGTGATCGGTGAGGTCAAGTGCTCTCAGGTGATGTATGATGAGCTGGAACGAAGAGGGGCAACGGCTATCATGTACAAAACAGGACACTCCAATCTCAAAGTCAAGATGCAAGAGACCGGTGCAGAGCTTGCCTGCGAGGTAAGTGGTCATATCTTTTTTAAACATCGCTATTTTGGCTATGATGATGCGATCTATGCTACGCTACGCATGCTGGAACTGATTGCTGATGGTATTGATCTGGATGCTGAGATAGAGGCATTGCCACAGGTTTTCTCGACAGAGGAGATTAAAGTTGAGACGACAGAGGAGGAGAAGTTCCTGCTTGTAGACAAAGTAAAAGAACTGCTACAAAATCCTCCCAAAGATTTTCCAGATATACTGAATATTATCGATGTAGATGGTGTACGGATTAACTTTGAGCAGGGCTGGGGTCTGGTTAGAGCTAGCAACACGACACCTGTACTGGTCACCCGATTTGAATCCACAGATGAAGCAATGGCAAAGCATTATGAAGAGAAACTAAATGCACTCATACAGCAAGCCAAGGAGTCCCTATGATCAACACATGTCTTTTCCCCGTAGCAGGATACGGAAGCCGATTCCTTCCTGCGACCAAATCGATTCCCAAAGAGATGCTTCCGATACTGACAAAACCACTTATACAGTATGCAGTAGAGGAAGCGATGAAGGCTGGCTGTACTGCCATGGCAATGGTCACGAGTAAATACAAAAAAGCGATCGAAGATCATTTTGATACACATACGGATATCGAACAGAGTATTGCCGGCAGTAGCAAAGAAGTACTACTAGAGGGGATTGGCAGAGTAATCAAATCCTGCACTTTTACTTATACGAGACAGCTGGAGATGAAAGGGCTTGGGCATGCGATTTTGACAGGAGAACCTTTGGTTGGCAATGCGCCCTTTGCTGTACTCTTACCAGATGATTTGTGCTCCAACGCGGGGGATACTGTGCTCCAGCAAATGACTGCTCTACATGTGCGCTATCCAAGTCACTGTATCGTTGCAGTAGAAGAGATTCCGCCCGAGGAGACACACAAGTATGGTGTCGTAGCAGTAGAGCCTTTGGTATCAGAGTCAGCACTTTTTGTGGTGACAGAGATGGTTGAGAAGCCTGAGCCTCAGGATGCACCCTCCAATTTGGCTATCATTGGAAGGTATATTCTAACACCTGAGATTTTTGCGATACTCAGAGAGACCAAGCCAGGCAAAGGTGGAGAGATACAGATTACTGATGCCTTGAAACAGTTGGCGCAGCAGGGGAAAGTACTGGCCTATAGGTTCAAAGGAAGACGCTTTGACTGCGGAAGCGTGGATGGCTTTGTAGAAGCTACCAATTTTTTCTATACGCAAGGGAAGCAGAATGAAATATGATAAAAATTTCTACCAGATTCGATCCAGTACCTATATTTTTGAAAAACTCCAAAGTGAGTTGAAAGATATAGGATACTATCGTTTGCCATTCGCAGATACTGTGTCTATCCAAACATTCGCCAAAACGATCAGTAA
>JALVVQ010000178.1 GCA_027023325.1 Campylobacteraceae bacterium
GGGAGACCTCTTCCCAGGATTTTTCAATGAGTCGGCGTAATTCTCTGGACTCGATGTAGTCCTTGAGCGAACTTCTGCTGACACCCAGTTCCCTGGCAATAGCGCTGACACTCATTTTGTCTCTAAGCAATGTGATGATTCGAGGCTGCAATGGGTCAAATTTGGAGGAGGATCGGCTACCTTTGGGGCGACCGATTTGGCTGCGTTTTTCTCTTTGTGTTTCATTGAGCGTGTTGAGCAGAGGGAATACTCTGGTGATACTTGTTTCCCTGTTAATCAGTATGTCCGCATCGGCGATATGAAGATCTACCTTGTGGCTGAGCATACAGTTGATGATTTTAATCACCTCATCGATATGGCTACTCAGCACCCACAGGCTCTGTGTGACAATGCAGTCTCCTTCAACAAGACCGTGAATAAATGCTTCAAACTTTTTACGATCCTCTATGGTGTGACTGACACTGGAGTACTCCATGACCTCTTTCTCGATAGCCAATTTGTGTGAGAGGCTATAGGAGAGAACATGTTGCTGTTGCTTGGAGAGACTGTGGTTGTCGGAAAGCTGTCTCAAATAGGCATAGGTCACTGCAATTCCTTTCTGTTATCATGCTGCCTGTGTGACCACAAATCAAACATGTAACAGAATTGTAACAGAAATTGATGAAGAAAGTATTAAATTATTACTGTATTTTCGTCAATTGTACGCTTTTTATCGTCATTTTCTTGTCAGGGTAGCAAAAATAGTGAGCAAGTTATGCTAAAATACAAAAAAATTAAAGGATAGCGATGAATCTTACACATCTGGATGATCAAAATAAACCCAAGATGGTCGATGTCTCAGACAAAGACAACACCACACGCATTGCTACGGCAAGCGGAATGATAGAGGTGACAGCGGAGGCCTACAATGCGGTTGTGGCAAATACAGCCAAGAAAGGCCCCGTACTACAGACGGCTGTCATCGCAGCCATTCAGGGTACCAAGCAGACCAGCACACTGATTCCGATGTGTCATCCCCTGATGCTCACCTCTGTCAAGACAGATATTGAGGAGCTGCCAGAGCTTCCCGGATTCAAATTGACAGTGACGGCTAAACTTACCGGTAAGACAGGCGTAGAGATGGAGGCATTGACGGGGGTGAGTATCGGACTGCTGACCATCTATGATATGCTCAAAGCCATCGACAAAGGTATGGTGATCAAGAATGTACAGCTAGAATCAAAATCGGGAGGGAAGAGTGGAGATTTTAGACGATAAATGCCAAACAAGGCCGGAAATCAACTACCCCTGCCAGTGGGGATATAAGATCATCGGACGGGACAAAGAGGCGCTCAAAGTATGTATCTCCGAGATCATGGGAGACAAAGAGCATCTTGTCGATCCTGGTAATGTCTCAAAGACAGGTAAGTTTCACAGCTACAATGCCAGCTGTGAAGTAGAGAATGAAGAGGAGCGCAACCGAATTTTCAAAGCCTTTGGTGGGCATGATGCGGTCAAGATGGTGATCTAGTGCCGCCTGCTGTCATCCCAACCCGTACCCTTAAATCTTGGCAGGCAGATGGTATCCTGCTACTTGTGGCTATCAGTTGGGGTGTGACCTTTGCGCTGGTGCAGGATGCAATAGAGGAGGTCTCTGTCTATACCTTTCTTTTTTGGCGTTTCTTTTTTGCTTTTTTACTGATGGCTGGGGTGGCATGGCGGCACTGGCGGCACTTGACTAGGGCGACGCTTGTCGCTTCGGTGATACTCGGTATTTTGAATTTCTCCGCTTTTGCTTTTCAGACCTACGGGCTGAGTATGACGCTCTCTTCTACAGTGGCCTTCATCACAGGATTCAATGTGATTTTTATCCCCTTTTTGGCACTGGTACTCTTCCGCAGATCTGTCTCTGTCTATGCCGTGATAGGGGCAGTGGTAGCGATCGTCGGGCTGTGGCTTTTGACAGGGCAGAGCGAGGTAGGACTGGGGATGGGAGAGCGCTATACGCTGATCTGTGCGGTACTTTTTTCTTTGCATATTCTCTTTACGGATCGTTTTGTCCAGCATCATGATGTGATTTTACTTGTGACGATACAGTTTGGGGTGATTGCTGCAGCTTCTTTGCTTATGGGGCTGGTGCAGGATGGTACGGTTTGGGCTATAGACTATAACGATGCTTTTGTCTTGGCACTGGTGGCGACCGTGCTTTTTGCTACGGTTTTTGCCTTTTGGGCGCAGACGAGCATGCAGCGCTTCACCACCCCTGCCAAAACAGCACTTATTTTTACGATGGAGCCGTTGAGTGCGGCAGTGTTTGGGTATGTCTATGCGGGTGAGGCACTCAGCCTCATGCAGATATTGGGTGGATTGCTGATTGTGGCTGGTGTGGTGTTTGCAGAATTGATGACGCTAAAAACAGCGTAGCCTTACACGCTTTTCTCGTGTAGCATCTTGTCTGCACTCAGGCTTCCCACCATAGAGAGAATAACATAAAGCAAGAAGAAGTAAAGACCGATCTCCACTT
>JALVVQ010000179.1 GCA_027023325.1 Campylobacteraceae bacterium
CTTCTCATGCTTATTCTTTGCTTCATCAATCAGTGCTTTGATATCACCATTTTCAATCTCTTCAATAACCACGCTTACACCATCTATCTCTGAGACTGTCAGTTCTTTTTTACTACTATTGAGTGCAGACTTGAGTTCAGATTTGAGGGTTTTGACCTCCTCTTTGAGACGATAGATGCCAGCCAGAGCATTACTATTTTTGAGCTCAGTCTTGATCTCGCTAAGCTCACTTCTCAATGCACTAACCGCCTCTACCGCTGTCTTCCCACAGATTGCCTCGATACGGCGTACTCCGGCAGAGACCCCACTCTCTTTGCTGATCATAAAGAGCCCGATCTGCGCTGCATTGTCCACATGCGTACCACCACACAGTTCCACAGAAGCCTCATCGAAACTGACCACTCGCACCTCATCACCATATTTCTCACCAAACAGTGCGATAGCCCCTGAGTGCTTCGCTTCCTCTGCACCCATCACCGCTGTTTTACGAGGAATAGCGCGAGAGATCTTGTCGTTGACCCATTCCTCCACTGCAGCGATCTCCTCGGCCGTCATTGCCCTGGGATGAGAAAAGTCAAAACGCAGCCTCCTGTCATCATTGAGTGAGCCTGCCTGAGCAATATGCTCTCCCAGCACAGCCCTGAGTGCTGCATGCAGCAGATGCGTAGCCGAGTGATGCTTCTCAATCTCAGCCCGGGAACTATCCACAACCGCCTCTACCTCATCACCGACAGAAAGTTTCCCTTCTACTTCCGAGAGATTCATATCAAGAAACTTCTTGGTACCCAACACACCAATTTCTAATTTCTCATTTCTAATTTCTAATTTACCCTTGTCCCCGACTTGTCCACCTGACTCAGCATAAAACGGCGTCTGCTCCAGCAGCACCCAGCCTCTGCCATCAATGCTGTTCACTTGTTTGAAATTCTCATCCAGCAGTGCCAGCACCCTGCTAGTGGCTTTGATGCGCTCGTACCCCACAAAAGTGTTGAGACCAAACTGCTCCTTGAGGGCTTTGAAGTCACCCGTTGTGGCAGCATCCCCTGTACCCTTCCAGCCTGCTTTGGACTGTGCTTTTTGCGCCTGCATCTTGGCATCAAACGCAGCCATATCCAGACGGATATCCTTTTCTCTGAGCATATCTTCTGTCAAATCCAGTGGGAAGCCATAGGTGTCATAGAGTTTGAAAGCCACTTCGCCATCAAATACTTCTTTGGTATTTTTTAACTCCTCGTTAAAGAGCTTGATACCTGCCTCTATCGTATCGAAGAAACGCTCCTCCTCCAGTTTCATAGAGGTTTTGATCGCATCTGCCTTGCTGATGAGATAGTCATACTGCTCACCCATGGTCTCTATCAGTACATCTACCAGCTTATACATAAACGGCTCTCTCAGCCCAAGCAGATACCCATGACGGATCGCACGGCGCATGATACGGCGCAGCACATAGCCTCGCCCCTCCTTGTCGAAGTTTACCCCCTGTGCCAGCAGGAAAGAGCAGGAGCGTAGATGGTCTGCAATGACGCGATAGGAGGCAGAGTTGGGAGCATCGAAGTCATAGGGAGCACCCACCAGTGCACCAATCTTGTCTAGAAATGGCATAAAGAGCGTAGAGTGGTAGTTGTTTAACTTACCCTCTTTGATAGCTACCACACGCTCCAGACCCATACCGGTATCGATACTAGGTTTTGGCAACGGAGTGAGTGTGCCGTCCTGACTTCTCTCATACTGCATAAATACCAGATTCCAGATCTCCAGGAAGCGATCCCCCTCGCCACCCATCACATCCTCTTCTGAGTCAAAATGTTCTGCTCCCTGATCATAAAATATCTCCGAGCAGGGGCCGCAAGGACCCGTGTCACCCATCTGCCAAAAGTTGTCCTTGTCACCAAAACGAATGATACGCTCTGGAGCAATATACTTCTTCCAGATTTCCTCTGCTTCGTCATCACTGTCGTGGACGGTGACCCAGAGCTTTTCCACAGGCAAATCCAAATACTGCTGCGAAGTAATAAATTCCCAGGCGTAAGCAATCGCATCCTTTTTGAAATAGTCAGCAAAAGAGAAGTTTCCCAGCATCTCAAAGAGTGTATGGTGTCTGGCAGTATAGCCGACATTGTCCAGGTCATTATGTTTGCCTCCAGCTCTGAGGCAGGTCTGAGAAGAGGTGGCACGCGGTGGCGTGGGGATAGGGGCTTCCCCGGTGAAAATCCCTTTGAATTGTACCATTCCGGCATTGGTAAACATCAGTGTCGGATCCTCCGGCACAAGAGGGGAGCTGGGCACAAGTGCATGCCCTTTGTTTTGAAAGTAGTCTAGAAATGCTTTTCTGATATCCATAGTAAAATGTCCTGAAATAAAGTGGAGATATTTTAGCCAAATTGTGGTTATCCGGAGTTGATACTACAAGATCTCCGTGTCTCTACCCTGAAGAAGGAGACAACAATACTGCCCAAATCCAAGTGTACCGCAGGATGCGTTCTTGGACTATTTTAGACCAT
>JALVVQ010000180.1 GCA_027023325.1 Campylobacteraceae bacterium
AACAGGCATTCGTGCAACAGTTGGCTTTTTCTTGTAAGTACCATAAGTTCCGATACTCACCTCCTCACCCTCTTCATTCATAGAATTGCCTATGCGAGCTTCAACCCATTTACCGCCTTTGGTTTCTGAAGCTGTTATGGCTACTTGACCCGTTAATCCAAAAACAATATTAAGCTTAGTTGTCTCACCAGCTTTTACCTCAAAAGGTACTTTGTCTATTTTATATCCACTATAGGTAACATCTGTTAAAGTATATTTCCCAGCAGGAAGGCGTGCAACAGTTGGCTTTTTCTTGTAAGTACCGTAAGTTCCAATACTTACATTTTCGCCCTCTTCGTTTATAGAATTACCTATACGAGCTTCAACCCATTTTCCACCTTCTGTCTCGGATGCTGTAATTTCCACTTTGCCGGTCTGTTTAAAATAGAGATGCAACACTTTTTTCTCTTTATTCTTCAGTACAAACTGCTTCTGCATCTTCATCCCATTGTAACTGGATGTGATGAGAAATGCTCCGATAGGTAGTATTCTCTGACAGGATTTAGCCTTGGTAGGTACACACCAGACGATCTCATCATCCAGATTCGGTTCGCCATCCAGGATCGGATAGATATGTACTGAGGCTTTGACTCTGGGCCCACCCTGCTCTTCAGCGGTATCTATGGTCACTTTCCCACTCTTGAGTTGGATAGTGACCGAGTTGTTCCTCTTGGCTTTGAGAGCGATGTCTCCCTCTACTATCTGTACTTCCGAGGTACGGTTATAGCTGGCTTTGATATGTGCTTTCCCTACCTTGGCTGGGATCTTTGGACTCTCTTCACTGCCGCTACAGAGTACCTTTCCTTCTTGTGTGACCTCCCACTGCATCCCGGATACATTGAGTCCGGTAGGAGACATCTGGTATCTTGCGATGAGTTCCAAGGTAGTATTTTTGAGCACGATTGGTTTTGGCTTGGGTTTTGGTTTGGCAACTTTTTTTGCGATCACCTTGATGGCTTTGTTTAGAGCGACTGCATTTTTGGCTGAGAAATACTCTCCTCCAGTCGCTTTGGCGACACAAGCAAGCTGCTTGTCAGTGTTTGCATCTACATTGAAGCCTACCACATGGGCGACAAAGTTGATCCCCTCTGCCTTGAGCTGTTTGGCAGTGACACAGGGATCCTCTTCACAGCTCTCTCGCCCATCAGAGATAAGGATGATCGTGGTCTGATCCTCATACTGACGCAGAGAGTTAGCGACTTGACGCAGGGATTTGGCGATTGGGGTCATCCCTTTGGGCTGTATCGCAAAGACCGTATCGATCATCTGCTTTTTGTTGACCTTGGCTATGGGGAGAATGGTCTGGATATCATTGCAGTCCCCTTTGATGCGATGCCCATAGACAGTGAGCCCCAGCTCTACCTTGGGGTTCCACTTCTGCACGACTGATTTGAGTGCATCACGAGCGATGACGATCTTGTTGACCCCATCGATCTGCCCCCACATACTGCCTGATGCATCGAAGATGATCATCGCTTTGGGTCGATTCTCTGCAGACATAACAGAAAATGACACAACCATGACTAAAAACAACTTCATCCATATACGCTTCATCTCTATCCTTTAAAAGTAGTTTATTGATTGTACTATAAAATTGTGGCAAAAATAGGGCAGAGGCACTAAACCCGAATCCGTAAATAGAAAGAAGTATTAGTTTTCTATTTGCGGATTTGGGCTAAAGTGAAGTTGTTTTTAGTTTTTAGACAAGGGGCTATAGAGAACAAAAACCAAGCTGAGGTATATAGGGGGGGCTCAAGACTTGGATATTGTTTTCCGCAGCACAAAGTATAACAATAAATTGTGTCAAAATTATGTCAAGCAAAAGCATTCAGGTGCTTTTTTAAAAAATATGAGGAGAATGCCAGAAAAGAGTGAGGATTTAAGTGGTCAGAGAAATGCTACTTTTGGAAGCATTTCTCCTGAGAGATGTCAAAGCGGAACAGTTCTGCTTTGCTGGCAGCACTGCGGTAGAGATAGGAGATCTTTATCTGTGCATCCAAGAATCTTTTGGAAGAGCGGCAGACTCCCTCAGTGATCGCTTTCTCCATGCGTGCATGGTCTTTTGCCTTGACCGTCTCATCGCTCTTGGCACCGGTATTGATCTCGAATAGATACTTTAGCGTGGTGTCTTTGGCGGAAATCTGGACGAGGGTGGTATATTTATCTACAGTTTGAGGAAGGGTTTTGTTCATCTCCTCGGCAGCCAGTTTGACGATCTTTCTGTTTTGCTCTGCAAGCTGCTTGACAGAGAGCTCTTGGGTTTGTATCTTTGGTGTGGGGGCTGATGCGGATGATGCCACAAGGCTTTGTGAGAGCAAAATAAGGCTTACCAGTAGTGTTTTTTTCATAGTTTCTCCATAGTTGTGCGGTAATATTGGCTATAATTATGCCAAATCTAGATTAATGGAGTACCATGTTTCTACCTACTACCCCAGAAGAGTTGCGCACCCTAGGCTGGGAGCAGCTTGATGTGATCCTTGTTTCCGGTGATACTTATGTCGATACTGCCTACAATGGTATCGCGATCGTGGGCAAGATACTGGTCGATGCGGGGTATCGTGTAGGGGTGATCGCACAGCCCGATATCAGTAGCGGCGCAGACATCACCCGTCTGGGAGAGCCCAGACTCTACTGGGGGATCAGTGGTGGATTGGTAGACAGCTTGGTCGCTAACTACACCGCTACCAAAAAGTTCCGCAAGAGCGACGACTTTACCCCCGGTGCTGTAAACAATCGTCGTCCTGACAGAGCCGTCATCAAGTACGCCAATCTCATCCGCCAGCACTTCAAGGGTACCGTGCCGCTGGTACTGGGTGGCGTAGAAGCGAGTCTGCGACGGGTAGCACACTATGACTTCTGGACAAACAAGGTACGCCGTAGCCTGCTTTTTGATGCCAAGGCAGAGGTGCTGGTCTATGGTATGGCAGAGAAGGCGGTTGTGGAGCTGACCGATGCCTACAGGGATCAACGCCCCATAGAAGATATCCAAGGTATCTGTTATGTCTCCAAGACAGCAGAATCAGCATTAGATAAAGGGTATTTTACTCTTCCTAGCTATGAAGAGTGTGCTTCGGACAAGAATGCCTTCATCTCCATGTTTCACCACTTCTACGCCAATAATGAACCTGGTATCTCCAAAGGACTGATACAAAAACATGACAGCAGGTATCTCATCCAGACCCCTCCGCAACCCAGCATGAGCACTGAGGAGATCGACCATGTCTATGATCTGGGCTATGAGCGTGATGTGCACCCCTACTACAAATCCCAAGGGGAGGTACGAGGACTCCAGACGATACAGTTCTCCGTGACCACACATCACGGCTGCTATGGTGAGTGCAACTTCTGTGCAATCACCGTGCATCAGGGGCGTACCATCCGAAGCCGTAGCCAAGACTCTATTGTGGGCGAAATAGACCGCTTCAAGGAGCACAAAGACTTCAAAGGTATCATCAATGATGTCGGAGGAGCGACTGCCAACATGTATGGCTTTGAGTGTGACAAGAAGCGCAAAAGCGGTGTCTGTCAAGACATCCCCTGCACCAGCGGACAGGTCTGCCCTATCCTGCGACCTACCCACGCACCACAGATCGAGATGCTGGGCAAGATACGCAAGCTGCCTCATGTCAAAAAAGCCTTTGTCAACAGCGGTATCCGCTATGACCTGATACAAGAGGACAAACAGCACGGCAAGGCCTATCTCAAAACCCTCGTCGATCACCATATCTCAGGACAGATGAAAGTCGCCCCCGAACACATCGATGACAAAGTCCTCAAGCTCATGAATAAACCAGATAAAGACACGCTTATGCGCTTCAAAGCAGACTTTGATGCTTATAACAAAGCCTCTGGCAAAAAGCAGTTTCTCACCTACTATCTCATCGCCGCGCACCCGGGCAGCAAACTCCGTGATATGGAAAACCTTAAAGCCTTTGCCAACAGTGAGCTACATCTCAATCCCGAACAGGTACAGGTCTTCATCCCTACCCCGTCTACCTACTCCGCCCTGATGTACTATACCGAGATGGATCCATGGACACGACAGCCTGTCTTTGTCGAGAAAGACCCACAACGCAAGCAGAAACAAAAAGATGTCGTCACACAAAAGGGTGGCTATCATAAAGAGGGAAAGACGCAAAAAATCAAACGCAAAGACGAAAAGATAAACTATAAGGCATACAAGGAGCTGCATGGCTTTAGAAAGTACTACTAAACCCTACGACCTCATCATCATTGGCGCAGGTGCCGCAGGGATGATGGCTGCCATCACAGCTGGAAGAAGAGACAAGCGCGTCTTGCTTCTGGAGAAACTCCCCAAGATCGGCGCCAAGCTCAAGGCCACAGGCGGCGGACGATGCAATCTCTCCAATACTCTCCCCAACGAGGATTTCACTGAAGCTTTTGGTAAGGATGGACGCTTTATGCAAAGAGCGATCGATGCCTTTGATCATCATGCACTAAGAGCCTTTTTTGGCGAGATCGGCGTAGAGACCGATGCACCTGATGGGTTCCGCATCTTCCCTGCAGGACACAACTCACAGACAATCCTCGATGCACTCTCCACTGAAATGAAGCGTGTAGGCGTAGAGGTCCGATGCAACAAAAGGGTTACAAAGATAGAAAAAAGCAATGCACTATTCAATATAACTGCAGGGTGCATAACACGCACCAAGGCACCCATCACATACACCACGCAGACTCTCGTTTTGGCTACAGGAGGCAAAGGCTATCCACAACTCGGAGCCGAAGGAGATGGCTATGCTCTGACAGCAGATCTCGGACATACCACGACACCCATATATCCCGCTATGATGCCCCTCGAAGTAGCAGAGAAATGGGTAGAGAAATGCCGTGCAGATACGATACCAAATGCCCATATTACCGTTAATATTAAAAAGTATAGAAAACTACAAGCACGGGGGGATCTAATCTTTACCAGAGAGGGCATACGAGGGCCTGTGGTGCTAGACTTTTCCAGAGAGATTACACCCCTGCTCGACAAAGGAATGGAGGTTCCAATATTAATCAATATGATAAAAGGAATGGACGAGGAAGCTGTGCGAAAACAACTCAAAGGAAAGCTCTCTGACAACACCCATTACACGACTTTACAACTACTCCAAACACTCCTACCTGCCTCTCTCTCAGAAGTACTTTGTCAACTCTCAGATGCTAATCCCCTGCTGGGGTTTTCCAAACAAAAAGGAGCAACCAGAGAGAGACTCATCCAGTTGCTGGCATGGACACCCCTGACAGTCATAGGACATAATGGATTTGACAAGGCGATGATCACCAGAGGCGGTATCAAGCTGGGAGAGATAGACCATCATACAATGGAGAGTAAACTGACAAAAGGATTATTTTTTTGTGGAGAAGTGGTCAATCTAGATGGTCCTTGCGGAGGATACAACCTCCAGTGGGCATTTAGCAGTGGATATTTGGTGGGAATCTCGGCTTCTGTCCTCTGAGTGCTTATTGAATCTAACCGATTAAGACGAAAACATATCCTACTTTGTCATGCTAAATTTGAATTGCTTCTCCATGCGTATCGATTCATCCCTACCATAGACGATGATACTTCTGTCTACTTTGATATCCTCTTTTTTTGGTTTGTCTGGATAGTCCACAAAGTTGAGAATATGCTTGATGGTGTTGAGTCGCGCCTTCTTCTTGTTGTCACTCTTGACGATCGTCCAGGGAGCCGCTTCGGTATGGGTAGCTGAGAGCATCATAAACTTCGCCAGACTATACTCGTCCCAAAGCCGCTGTGACTCTTTGTCGACGGGAGAAAGTTTATATTGCTTGAGTGGATCTGTCTCTCTAGCCTTAAATCTCCGTGCTTGCTCATCCTTGGAGACAGAAAAGTAGAACTTGAACAGCTGTATCCCCTCGTCTACCAGCATCTCTTCAAATTCTGGCGCATCTTTGAGGAATTTATGATGTTGACGCTCTGTACAAAATCCCATCACTGGTTCTACCATCGAACGGTTATACCAGCTACGGTCAAAGAGTACGATCTCTCCGGCTGCAGGCAGATGGGTCACATAGCGCTGGAAGTACCACTGGGTACTCTCCTTCTCATTAGGCTTCTCCAAGGCGACGACTCTGGCGCCTCTGGGATTAAGGTGCTCGGTGATTCGCTTGATCGTGCCGCCCTTTCCTGCGGCATCACGCCCTTCAAAAATCATCAGTATTTTAAGTCCTTTACTCTTGGCATAGTTTTGAAACTTGAGAAGTTCTACCTGTAGACTGGCAAGTTCTTTCTCATATTCAATCGTCTCAATCTTTTTCCAGATCTGCACTTTGCCTTTGGTCTTTATCTTCTCTTTGAAACTGCGTTTTTTCTCTTTTTTCCCCTCTTGCTTCTTGCCTTTTTTGACCACTGTTTTCTTCTTTACAGTATTTTTCTTCACTATAGCCTTTTTTGCTTCAATCTTTTTGCCCTCGTTTTTCTTTTTATTTTTCTCTGCCATTTTGTCTCCTTTTTTGTGTTGTTATGATTGGGAACCCAATCTGCTGCTAGTGATCGTATTTACCACTTCTGGCCCTCTGTGCATCCATAATCTCTACCTCTCTGGCACCAGAGATTACAATCTCATTGTCTAGGGCAAAATCAAGGCTCTGGTCTCTATTTTCATAATTGATTGCATTGAGTATGATTTTTAGCACTTCCAATCTCGCTTTGAACTTATCATTAGAGCGCACCACCATCCATGGGGCATTATGCGTATGTGTTTGCTTAATCATCTCATACTTTGTGATCGTAAAATCATCCCAGCGCTCTTGTGCCTGCATATCGATCTCACTCAGTTTCCATTGGCGCAGAGGATCGGTCTTTCGTCGCTCGAAACGCTTGGCCTGCTCGTCTTTTGTCACAGAAAAGTAGAGTTTTATCAGTACCGTTCCTTGCCTGGTCAAATCCTTCTCAAAATCCCCTACTCCATCCATGAAGTCTTCGTACTCCTTCTGTGTACAGAACCCAAAGACATGCTCCACCATCGCTCGGTTATACCAACTGCGATCAAACAGCACGATCTCTCCTCCAGTAGGAAAATTCTCTACATACTTTTGATAAAACCATTGGGTTTTTTGCTCTTCTGTCGGTTTGCCAAGCGCCACCACCCTATAATGTTTCTCATTCATATAGCGGGTGGTTCGTCGTATCGTTCCGCCCTTACCTGCGGCATCACGCCCTTCAAAGAGAATAATCATTTTCTTATTGGTCTCCTCTAGATGTTTCTGGAGCTTAATCAGTTCTGCCTGATACGGCTTTAGCGCGACTTCATTGCGTCGTTTCCTTACCGCTTTTTTGACAAAAGTCTTCTCTACTTTGGATTTTTTATAGCCTTCAATGACTTTTTCCATAGGTATTTTTTCACCATCTATCTCCAGCATACCTCTCTGTTCATTCATTGCTGACTCCTTTTCAAAGGTGATACAGCACCACCACCTTCTTAATTTATAAAAATAATATTTATACCTTATGATAGCAAAACTTATTCATACAGCGCATACTTTTAGGTCAGATTGTGGCAGCAAAAGATGACTCTTTACTATTCTTCACATCCAATTTGCTATAATAGCACTATTGTTCAATACAATTGATTTAACATATCAACAAGGCTGAATTATGGTATTTCGTGGTTTTCCAAAAGAGGGACTTACACTGCTGTCGGAAATTGCACACAACAACACCAAGGAGTGGTTTGAGGTCAACAGAAAGAGACATAAGCATGATATCGTCACACCCAACAAAGCATTTGTAGAAGAGATGGGTGAACACCTACAGCTTCTCGTCCCCACGATCAATGCCATTCCCAAGACCAACAAATCACTTTTTAAGATTTATAGAGACTCCCGTTTTCATCCGACAGACCCCATCAAGACGAAAATTGGAATCATCTTCTGGCAGGGAGGTGGACACAGGATGCAGAGCAGCAGCTTCTATATGCATTATGAGCCACACGAAGTCTTTTGGGCAGCAGGCATACGCAACTTCAAGCCACCCCTGCTCTCTGCCTATAGAGACTATATCCAGCACACACCCCACAGAGAGGAGTTACACCATATCCTGGAGACACTCAAGACCCAAGGCTATCAGATACCTGAACCACACTACCAGCGCTGCCCCAGGGAAATGGACTGCGAGGGGATTCACAGCTACCTCTATCGCTACCGTGCCATGTTTGCCTATACCCATACCAAACCCAACCGCACCTTCCACAGCAGTAAAATCATCGACAAAAGTTTCAAGTTCTATGAAGATATGTTCCCTCTACAGCAGTGGGTCTATCGTCTGACCCTCCACCAAAAAGAAAGCGAGATGCAGCATGGTTTATGATTTCAGCCATACGCCCATGTATCAGATTCTCCGTATTCTCAAAGAGGATACAGAAGATGAAATCTTCTTCTCAGCACTCAATCCAGATCTTGCTTCTGGGCTCTACGCGGGTGAAACCCTCACCATAGAAGGAAAAACCTACACACATCACAGCCTCAAGGCATGGTCTGCGCTGGCAGAACTGCTGGGATGCAGGATGCTTATGCCTAAGATCCAGTCTGACAGCTTGATCACGATCCACTATCAGAGACTACAGTCTATCAGCACCTTTCACGCCGATACCATAGAGAAGGCGACAGAGAAGTATGGCACCCTCTCCATCTTCTCCCGTATCAACAAGTTAGAGGAGCCTACCTTCGCTTGGCACTACTTTCATGCACTACAGGCAGTCAAGCTGGCACATAGAAAAAAGATCCTCAATCTAGGTATCAATAAAGGCTATGAGTTTTGGGGTATCAGACAGATACTCTCTGCGGAAGATTTCGCCACCCTTTCCCTAACGGGGGTAGACTATTCTGCCTCAGCAATCCAAAAAGCACACACAGTACTCCCTTACCCCAATGTCACCCTGTACTGTCATGACATCAATGCTCTGGATAGCCTCCATCTCCCACAACAAGATCTCATCATCTCCATCAGTACCCTGCAGAGTCCGGCGATCAATACCAAAGTGCTCATTATGGATCTGGTACAAAAAAGCCTCACCACAAAAGGAGCGCTTATTCTGGGGTTTCCCAATGCCAGATGGCACGACGGAGAACTCATATACGGGGCAAAAGCACCCAACTACCCCTATCCAGAAATGTCCCTACTCATCAAAGATATCTACTGGATCAAAAAATACCTTCAGCAACACAAGTTCAGGGTCACCATCACAGGCAAAGAGTACCTGTTCCTCACTGCTACAAAAATAGGACAAAAATAGTTTTATTTTGCATTAAGTGAAAAAGTGTATAGTTCTGCATTATATTTTAAATTACTGGAGTCAATTATGAATGCACTAAAAATGGCAAAATTTTGCAGACCGTTTCGTATCGTCCTTGGGGCAGCACTACTAGGCTATGGAGTTTACAGTGGCAACAGCTGGTTCTATCTAGGGGTACTCCCCCTCATCGCCGGTATCATAGGTTTCTGTCCCGCCTGTAAGATCACAGGCCAATGCACCATTACCGGCAAAGCAAAATAAGCAGTGAAGACACTCTTACACATTATCGGCTGGACGACAGCAGTGCTCCTGCTGCTACAGCTGGTCAAGATCGATATACCTGAGCCTCCCAAGGCCACAGCAGCCGATGAGATCAAGGCACCAAAGCAGGTCATGGCGCTCCTCAAACGCTCTTGCTACGACTGCCACTCCAATACTACCAAGTGGCCTTGGTACAGCGATATCGCGCCAATCTCATTTGAGGTCAGAGGACATGTCAAAGATGGTAGAACCTGGCTCAACTTCGCTATCTGGAATCAGTATGATGAAGAGAAGAAGCAGAAGCGACTCAAAGGTATCGTCAAAACCATTGATATCAAAATGCCCCTCCCCTCCTATATCATGGCACATCCCGAAGCCAACCTCAACAGGGATGAGCGGGAAAGCATTAAAAAATGGGCGCAATCTCAGATAAAAGAGTAAATAGGACTAAATTACTCTTTTATTAATGCTTTTTTATGCTATAATGCGTTATTACTTACAAAAGGAGGCATTTATGCCAAAAATCAACAAATATGTAGACATCTCTGAAGTAGACAGAGAAGCCAAAAAAGACCTGATCGACAGACACTCACCCTTCATTACCTGTGCCGACACAGCCAAAGCCGGAGAGCCTTTCGAAGTCACAGTCAAAATGGGCAATGAGTATACACATCCAGATGATTTTGATCACTATATCGAATCGGTCACACTGTTCAATGGTGAGACTAAGCTGGCTCAAGCGACTTACATTCCAGGCACACTTGGCAATGTCAAAGCACACAACACCACCACATTCACTATCATTCCTACTGGAAAGAAATTGAAGCTCGTGGCACACGGCTACTGCACCAAACATGGTATCTGGGAAGGTACTATGGTCGAAGTGCCCGTAGAGGCCTAAAACTATACTCTATAGAGCAGGAACTTTTCCTGCCCTATATCCATTTTCTTACTCAAAACTTTTAATTTTTAATTTTTAATTTTTAATTCTCCAGCTATAATGTCTTATGAAGAATCTCCATAATGCTCTAAAACTCAAACAGCTCTATATGTTGAAGCAACTAGGCTATAGCTATACTGATACTGTGCCATCAGAACTGGAAGCAGAAAGCATTGATCTGCCAGACAGCATCACCAAGCTGGCAGAGGCAGTCCGTACCTGCCACCTCTGTGAACTCAGCAAGAGCAGGCAGAAAACCGTCTTTGGTGAGG
>JALVVQ010000181.1 GCA_027023325.1 Campylobacteraceae bacterium
GTAACTATCTGATGATGAACACGATGGCAGGACTCTCTATCTCCTCCACACTCTGGCTCACCGCAATGGCGGCCAACCCTGCCGGTGCTGGTATGGCGGCAGAGATGGGGATCACTATTACCTTTGCAAGCTGGCTCCAAGCCTCTATTGTTCCTTGTCTTGTCGCTGCACTTGTACTGCCTTATATTCTTTTTAAGGTCATGAATCCAGAGATCAAGCAGACACCAGAAGCACCACAAATGGCCAAGGAACTTCTCAAAGAGATGGGAAGCATGTCATCCAAAGAGATCATTACCGGTCTTACTTTTATTGGTATGGTAGGACTCTGGGCAACCACCAGTATCCATCATCTCCCCAAAGAGGCTATCGCCTTTACCGGTTTGGCTATTGTCATGGCTACAGGTATCTTCACTGAAGAAGACATGAAGCAGCAAGGTGGTGCACTCTCGACCTTTATCTGGTTTGCTGTGCTTTATACACTCTCCAGCTTCCTCAACAAGTTTGGCTTTATGACATGGATCGGTGACAAGATCGCTGCACCACTAGAGGGAATGAGCTGGCCGATGGTCTATGTGATACTGATCGTCTCTTATGTGCTGATCCACTACTTCTTTGTCTCTCAGACTGCGCAGATGATGGCACTTTTCAGTGTCTTTTTGGCTGTGGGCATGAAGTCCGGTGTACCTGGAGAACTCATGGCTATGATGTTGCTTTTTGCCACCAATTTCTTCTCTGTGATCACACCTCAAGGCTCTTCTGCCAATGTTCTCGCAGCAGGAAGTGGCTATCTAAAATCCTCGGAAGTCTACAAATATGGTGCCGTCATCACCTTTACAAACCTCACTATTTTCCTTACAGTAGGTACGGCATGGATACTGCTTGTGACAGGGTGATAAATAATATATAAACAGTCGGAGTGATTACGCTCCGACCATACTACAGCACCAATCTAAAATATCCTGCTATAATATGTAAAATTTTCTGCAATACCACGAATTACGCGATACCTTCCAGAAAACATTCAAACACAAAGAAGAACTATGAAATTTACAGATTTTAATCTGAGTGACACCATACAACAAGCCATTTCCGATGCCGGATTCAAAGAACCGAGTCCCGTACAGAAAGAAGCGATTCCTCTCATACTAGAGGGGTCTGACATTATTGCTCAGGCACAGACAGGCACAGGAAAAACTGCAGCATTTGGTTTGCCAATACTCAATCAGATGAAAGGAGACGGTTCTGTCGAAGGCCTAGTCATTGTCCCGACACGCGAACTAGCCATGCAAGTCAGTGATGAAATTTACCGTTTTGGTAAACTCTCCGGACTCCGTACCGCTACAGTCTATGGCGGCACACCTTATGGGAAGCAAATAGAGCGCATCAAGCAAGCCTCTGTCGTCATCGCCACACCAGGCAGACTACAAGATCTCCTCATGAGCAAAAAGATCAAGATAAACCCCAAGTTTGTGGTACTTGACGAAGCGGATGAGATGCTTGATATGGGATTTTTGGATGAGATCAAAAATATCTTCACCTTCCTTCCCAAAGAGAGACAGACACTCATGTTCTCCGCAACTATGCCAAAAGCCATTCGCAAATTGGCACAAGAGATACTCGATGACCCAAAAACTGTCGCTATCACCAAAGCAGAGAGTACCAATACCGATATCAAACAGCTCTACTATGTGGTCAACGACAGAGAGCGAGATGATGCACTGATACGCCTCATCGATTTTAAAAATCCCAGCAAAGCGATTGTTTTTTGTCGTATGAAAATGGAAGTAGACAGACTCATCTCTCATCTGACCTCTCAGGGCTTCAAGGTAGGCGGGCTCCATGGTGATATGGAGCAAAAACAGCGAGAAATCTCCATCAGAGGTTTCAAAAACGGTGCAGTCGATATCTTCGTGGCTACAGATGTCGCAGCCAGAGGACTGGATGTCAATGATGTCAGCCATGTCTTCAATTACCATATCCCTTTTGACTCCGAAAGCTATGTACACAGAATAGGCCGGACAGGAAGAGCAGGAAAGAGTGGCGAAGCGATCACACTGGTCAGCCCCAATGAACTGAGAACTATCAAGCGTATAGAGAAAGATGTAGGTACACAGATGGCAACCGAGGTCATCCCCACCAAGAAAGAGCTCATTAAAAACAAAGAGAGTGATCTTCTCATGGAAATTGCCCAGACCACGATTACCAATGATGCGATCGAGATGGTCAAAACCCTGCAACATGACCTTGATATCGTGACAATCGCACATCTGCTGGCATCCATGGTCACACAGAACAATGCTGTCTCAGGCAAGGACAAGATAGGCTTCGACCTCGAAGAGATCAAGCGCCTCATTGAACGCATGCATAACAATAGAGGCAGTGACAGAAACCGAAGTGGCAATCGCGGTAGACGCAACAGTGGTGGAGGCTATCGAGGTGACCGAAATCGCAATCGAAATCGCTCCGATAGAAA
>JALVVQ010000182.1:0-1245 GCA_027023325.1 Campylobacteraceae bacterium
CGGAGGGATACTGTTTTTTTACTACATCAAATACTTCGTCCTCATAGGCTACCCCGTGCTACTCTATGGGCTGGACTACACACCAAACTTCTATATCGATATCCTCTGGGTCTACTGCCTGGCACTGATGACCAAGGATATCATCTTTAAATTTGTTTTGAAAAAGAGTTATTGTGAGGGTGGGTCTTGCTCTTCTAGGTAGATACGCATTTTTACCGAGAGCAGGATCGAGTGAAAAAACTTAGGTGCTAGTATCACTCCCCCTTATATTTCTTATTACATACCGTGGAAATGATTAAAGAAATAAATAACAAACGATAAACCCGCCAAGAGTGTAACCCCACTAAAGAATATAATTAACCATGATACGAGAGAGCGATTAGCTACAAAATTCTTATTTTTTTCATTCTTCATAGATTCATTATTTGTGTTTGAATAATAATTGTGAATGGCATACCCAATGATAAATAATAACAATCCAATAATAAACAAGATTACCAGCATAGGCGGTTGCATTCGAAGCTCCTTTAATTTTTTTGCTATGAAATTGTATATTTGTTAATGCGTAGACCTATTATATCGAATATTTTTAAACTGATTTTTCTTTTTCTTTCTCGTCCCCATCCCGTCCTCGGTGGGGATGCATACGAGAGTAGTATGAGGAGTAAATGCTTGCTATTTAAGACTTCATGGACATATTTTAGTATACGATGCTATAATATACAAAATAACCATAGGAGAAGAGATGACAATCAAAATGATACGCATAGATGATTCTTATGAAGACAAACTCACCTCTTTTGTACTCGAAAATACCGAACATATGGAGATCATACAGGATGCTAATCTTGCATATGATGCCTACTTCTATGAGCGAAAAGAGCAACTCACACATACCATGTCGGCTATAGATAATGGCACTATGAAAATGCACTCTGAAGATGAATTTAATGCTAAGATGAAAAATCTAGAAGAGAAACTTACACAACACTATGCAGATTAGTCAATCTGACCAATTAGAATCAAATTAATACAAGCAGGTCGTCTTCTCGTTGATAATTTGCTATAATACTTCTATAGACACATACCTATGAGGAGCATACAATGTTTGGAATATTTGATAACAAAGAGAATCCCAAAGAGGCGAAGATACTGTTTGGCTCTGCTGTAGAGACCAAAGAGGCAAAGAGTGAACGTAAGAGTCCTTATGGTGGCAAGGTGGTCAGTACCTTTCCGATCTGTCAT
>JALVVQ010000182.1:1255-2468 GCA_027023325.1 Campylobacteraceae bacterium
GGGCAGCGCCGGTGGCGGCCAAGTCTCCTCTGCATCAGCGTATCGCATGGCTGGAGGATGTGGCGGTCAAGCTACGAGAGTATAGTGAAGATTTTGCCATGCTGATGGCAGATGAGATCGCCAAACCTCTCAAGTTTGCCCGTATCGAAGTGCTTCGTTGTGCAGAGACGATAGAGCTCACTGCCAAGGAGCTGATCGGGCTAGGGGGAGAGACGATCCCTACGGATGCGACGGCAAGTGGCAAGAAAGTACTGGCATACTACAATCGTGTGCCGTTGGGTGTCTGTGTCTGTATCACACCCTTTAACTTCCCGCTCAACCTTGTCGCACACAAGATCGCTCCAGCACTGGGCACAGGCAACAGCGTAGTGCTCAAGCCCACTCCCGAAGCCCCACTGACCGCCTATCGTCTGGCCAGACTTTTTATAGACTCTGAGTTTGCAGTACCGGATGCCTTGAGTTTGGTTTACGGTGATGCAGAGGTAGGATCGACACTGGTCAAGAGTGCTATCCCCAGAGCTGTAAGCTTCACTGGCTCGGTGCCCGTGGGCAAGGTCATCACACAGCAGGCAGGGATCAAAAAGGTCTCATTGGAGCTGGGAGGCAATGCAGCAAGTTTTGTGGACAAGGATGCTGACCTGGAGATGGCAGCGAAGAAGTGTGCCTTTGGTGCCTTCTATAATTCTGGGCAGGTCTGTATCTCTCTGCAGCGTATCTATGTGCACGAGGAGGTGTATGAGCAGTTTACTGAACTGATCGCTGCTGAGACAGCACAGCTCAAGATAGGCTCTCCCTATGAAGAGGAGACCTTTATGGGGCCACTGATCGATGAGGATGCCAGACACCGAGCCAAGAGCTGGGTCGCCAGTGCCAAAAACGAAGGTGCCGTGGTGGCAGCAGGCGGAGAAGAGATCGATGGGATCTTTCCTCCGACAGTGATGTCCAATGTGACCGATGAGATGAAGATCATCTGCGAAGAGGTCTTTGCACCGATTGTGAGTCTGGTCTCCGTCCCTGATTACGAGACAGCGATCGCCAAGATCAATCAGTCTCCCTATGGGCTCCAGTATAGTATCTTTACCAATTCGCTCTCCACCACGCAGCGTTTTATCGAGGATGCAGAGTGTGGAGGGGTGATCATCAATGACATCCCGACCGTGCGCTTCGATATCCAGCCCTATGGGGGAAGCAAGCTTTCAGGTGTAGGCAGAGA
>JALVVQ010000183.1 GCA_027023325.1 Campylobacteraceae bacterium
CTGTGGATGCGCTTCTCATTATTGATGCGCATCGTTTCGTTAACGGCCCTAAACCTTTTGAGCCTGCCCTTGATTTTAGATGCCCGCGGGTCTCGATTGGCTACTTCTACAATTTTCCCGTCCAAAAATCGGTCAGAGACTACAATTTGTGAAACTTTATATTTTCTGCGGACCTTAGGAAAAGTAATTTTTTTACTTGTTTTATTGCCCGCAATATCTACAGCTACCACAAAGATATTGCTATGCTTTTTCTGAAAAGGCCAGGCTATCAATGTCGCAAAATATCCCTTCTTTTTGTAGGGCGTTGCTTTAAATTTGATACCCCCCGAGAGGACATAGGTCTCCTTGAGATTGGCATCTTTTGCTTTGAAAACAACCAAGGCGCTGCCTCCTCTGGCCATCGTTTCACTCTTCGCAAGCACTGCCACAAAGGGAGGTTTTGTGTCCGCTACCACCCTAATCGTTTTGATAGTAATATTGTCACCTATGTAGTTCCAAAGGCTTTTGTCCTTAGCAATAATAGTCAACCGCCACTCTCCTTCTCCTTCTTCCATCTCAGGAGGGAAAGGAATCGTTATTTCTGTCTTTTTCATCGGCATATCAAAGCGACTGGAGGCCGTCACAATATTTCTCTTCCCGTCACTGAAGAATGCCTGATATTGCCCTAAAGCCTGGTTATCTTCCAGCGTTACCTTCAGTGGCTTTTTCTGTCCAGCATACACAATTTTGGGTGCGGTAATACGGGGAGGCACCCTTTCAAACTTTGGAGAAGTGAGCACAAAGTACCCGCCTACCCCCAAAAGCAACAAAAGGAACAGGAACTTCGGCCAGAGGCTCTTCTTTCTTCTGTATCCCACACTGTATCTTCTTCTCATTAAAATAATCCTCTCTTTCTGATCTCGTCAAGCAGCTCATCTGTCACTACCTGCATCTTTGCTTCTTTTTCAAATCCGCCTGCCTGCCTATGCCCCCCTCCGCCAAAAAAGGAGGCCAGCGTACCGACATCTGTCTTTTTGCTCCGCAGTGAGACCTTCACACTACTTTCTCTCTCTACCAGCATCATGGCTATTTCTACCGTTGCCAGTGACTTGGCGTAATCTACCACGCCATCCAGATCACTCTGTCTGGCACCTGTATGCTTCAGATCCTCTTTGGATATTTTTAAAATAGCCACTTTGGCATCTTCTCTCAAGACCAAAGAGTTGATGGCAACACCCAGAATTCTAAGTGACGCCAACGAACGACGGTGCAGCATTTTTTGTGTCACTTCGGGAATATCCACCCCTAAAGCAATAAGCTTACTCGCCACATCAAACACTGCTCCAGACATATTGGCTGTTGTAAAATTACGGGTATCAGAGACCAAGGCCGCATAAAAAGCAGTCGCACTCTCTCGTAAAACAGGATAGAGTCTTTCCAAAAGCCCAAAGGCCACCTCTGAGCTTGACACGGCCTTTACGTCCACGATATTCAGGGTACCGTACTGCGTATTGGTAATATGATGATCGATATTGACAATCTCTCTATCCTCAAGGACAAACCCTAACCTATCGAGACTGCCACAGTCGCAAGCGATAATCAGCGAATCAGCAAAGTCTATCTTCTGTTTGATCTTGCCAAAGTGGGGCAGAAAATCCAGGTAGCGCGGTATATCTTTTGTCCCATTGACCACCTCTACCTGAAATCGCTGCTCTCTCAGCCAAGCGTAGACTCCCAATGCTGTACCAATCGCATCCGGATCAGGATTGACATGAGAGAGGATTGTAATCTTTTGATACTTCTCCAAAAGATTTTTGAATGCAGCAGCGTGGTGAGCCATGTTCTCCATCAGCTATCCCTCGACGCGCATAGAAAGGTCGATCCAGTTGGCTTGGTGGATAATACTTCCTGAGCTGATCGCATCCACCCCTGTTTTGGCTATATCCATAATAGTGTCCAGCGTCACATTGCCACTGGCTTCGATCAGGATATGGGGATAGTGTACATTACGATACTCGACCGCCGCCTTGGTCTCCTCTATGGACATATTGTCACACATCACAATATCTGCACCCGCCTTCATGGCGCGCTTCACCATCTCTACTGTCTCGCACTCTATCTCAACTTTTGAGGTAAACGGTATTTTTTGGCGTACTTCCTTCATAAAGGCATCCAAATTCTTTATAGTCTTCAAATGCGTATCTTTTAGCATCAAGCAGTCATCCAATCCCATACGGTGATTAAGCCCTCCTCCACAGCGTACCGCATACTTCTCCAACTCACGCAATAGTGGCCTGGTCTTTCTAGTATCAAGCAGCTTGACGCCTGTCTCCTTGATCGCATCTACATACTTGGCTGTTAGCGTTGCGATAGAACTGGTATGCAGTATGATATCCAGTATGGAGCGCTCAAGCGAGAGGATTACACGAGAATCACCGCTGACCCACAGCAGTTTGTCTCCCTCTTTGAAACTGTCACCATCTTCC
>JALVVQ010000184.1 GCA_027023325.1 Campylobacteraceae bacterium
CAGTCGCTGGACGGGTATTTCTGTGAACAAGATGCTCCAAGGAGAAAAAGAGAAGATCCTGGCGATAGAGAGTATTCTCAACGAGGAGGTCGTAGGGCAGGATGAGGCGCTCAAGGCAGTCTCCAGAGCCATCAAGCGCAACAAAGCAGGGCTCTCTGATGTCAACAGACCTATCGGTAGCTTCATGTTCCTGGGCCCTACCGGTGTGGGCAAGACACAGGTTGCCAAGACGCTGGCGAAGTTCCTGTTTGACTCTGAGAAGTCACTGATCCGTATCGATATGTCTGAGTATATGGAGAAGCATGCCGCCAGCCGTCTGGTCGGTGCGCCTCCAGGCTATGTGGGCTATGATGAGGGTGGACAGCTCACGGAAGCTGTCAGGCGCAAGCCCTACAGTGTTGTGCTCTTCGATGAGATAGAGAAGGCGCATCCGGATGTGTTTAACACACTCCTGCAGGTACTGGATGATGGACGATTGACGGACAATAAAGGGGTCACGGTGGATTTCAAAAACACCATCATTATCATGACCTCCAACATCGCCTCAGACAAGATCATGGAGTTCCGCGATCCCGAGGACAGAAGAAAGGCAGTCAATGATGAGCTCAAGCGGGCATTTAAGCCGGAGTTCCTCAACCGTCTGGATGATATCGTGATCTTCAATCCACTGGATCTGGAAGCGATCACCAAGATTGTGAATATTCTCTTCAAAGATATCCAGAAAAAGCTCTCAGAGAGAGATATCCAGATCAGCCTGAGCCCCGCAGCCAAGTCCTATATCGCCGAAGCAGGCTTCGATCCTGTTTATGGTGCCAGACCGCTCAAGAGAGCACTCTACGAGGTAGTAGAGGACAGACTTGCCGAGCTGATACTCGAAGATAAGGTCACGGAGGGTGCTAGCGTGGAATTTGATGTGCAGGATGGTGAGGTGGTCGTGCATATCTTGTAAATTGGCAGGGAGGCGGAGTGTTGCCTCTTTGTCTTAATGTATTTTATATCCGATTTTATCGAACCTACGGAGTAATATTGTGGGTATGGTGCAGCGATACAGGAGAGCTATCTGACAGTGCTAGGCGCCATGACGGGTCTCTGTAGATCATCAATGCAGGGGGGATCAGTGGTGAGACCTCCTCGGAGGGACTCAGGCGACTTCCTGCGCTGCTTGGCGATACGCAATCACACATCTTGCGGCGTGCTCCCGGGAAGGTCGGGAGGCTGTGCTAGAAGTTGTATGTCAGTTGGAAACTGGCACTGACTTCAGAGTGCTTGTTGGAGATAACGGATGGATTAGGTGGCGGATACGGTAAAACAAATGAATTTTTGGACTCAGGAGAATAGACTAGCGCCAGATCCAATGTCAAATCTTGAGTAAATGCATAGCTGCCGCCCAAAGTATAGTGATCCTCTGCGGTAGCAGGGAAGCCCAGAAGGTTGAACATATTGATAGCAGGATTGGCATTGAGTGCAACAGGATTGCTGCCATGGTTGTATCCTAGTCTGATAGCCCAGTTGTCTTGCGCATATTCATATCCTACCGCGAAGACATCTTGGTCTTCCCAGCCAAATACTTTATATCCTGCGGCATCTGACCAAGCGATACGCTTGTAATCGACTGCAAAAGTGTGCCCACCAGTGGTATAAGAGAGTCCTATACCATACTCAGCAGGCTGATCCAGATGATCGCCATCTGGCAGTGCTATCCCCATGGCTCCAGCAGAGTTAGTGAGCTGCCCGGCATAGACCATTTCGATTTGAGATTTGTAGACAGCACCTACATGGAATCCATTACCAAAGTCATAAAGCAGACCCAGATCTACCCCATATCCAAAATCATCAGAGACACCAGCACCTACTTGTGGTTTTGGCATACCTGGTGCCATCATATTGGTATAGCTGATATCCAAAGAGCCGTACTGTACCACAGGTGCTATGGCAATACTTAGCCCTCCTGTTTTGTAGGCAACTGGCACAGCAAACTGCATCAGCTGCAATTGTGTTCTCATGTTCATGTGACTTGGATTGCCTTTAAAGTCTACACCCATACCAGCAGTCCCCCACATACCTGTACCGATATACACATGTTCACTAAGCTTCTGTGCCAATGAAACAGAAGGGATTAGACTGAGGTCTGCCGCACTGCTTTTTTCTATACCTAGTGTAGTGTCAATAGATGGCATAAAAATAGTAGCACCAAAAGAAATTTCATGACCTTCGACACTGGTGATGGCTGCAGGGTTGAGGAGAGAAGACTCGGCTCCGTGGCTATAAGCAATACCTGCGCCACCCATACCTCTTGTTTTGACTCCCACGCCAATCAGCGTATCACCGTTGGTGGCATATGCTGCCGAAGAACCCAAGACCATAGATGCAAGAACGCCTCTAAGTAATATTTTTTGTAACATGTTCACCTCTTTTTGATTGATTTATTACCGTCATCAATATGATTGATAATGGGTAATAATAC
>JALVVQ010000185.1 GCA_027023325.1 Campylobacteraceae bacterium
AAATCCTCCATATAGGAGAGGGGTCGACAAGCAATCAGCAAGCAAAAAATATCCTCACTGACAAAGCCAGGGGTATCTTCGATGCACTGATCAAAGTAGAGCATAGCGCCAAATACACCAAGGCACGCCAAAACTCCAAAGCGATCCTGCTGGAGAGCGGTGCCTATATGGCGAGTAAGCCGCAGTTGGAGATCTATATCGATGAGTTGGAAGCCAGCCATGGTTCGACCACCGGGCAGCTGGATGGCAAGCAACTGTTCTATCTGAGATCACGCGGTATCTCTGAGATAGAGGCACGCAAGATGTTGATCCAGGCTTTTGCCAATGAGCTGATTGATGCCGTGGACAATGAGACGATCAGAGAGATACTGCATCGTGACTTTGATGAGGCCTTCTATGGTCAGACGCGTGTCGAGTGTATCGATACCTGTCATGGTTGCGAAACAGTCGTACTAAACGAAGGAGACTAAGATGACAATCCAAGAGAGGGTAGATGAGTACAAAAGTGATTTTGATCTCTTTGATGAGCCCAATGACAAACTAGAGTATATTTTTGACCTGGGCAAAGCCCATGAGGGACTCGCTTCTGAAGAAAAAACAGAAGAAACCAGAGTCGTAGGCTGTGCCTCGGATGCCTGGCTCGTCTGTGAGTGCAACCATGGTGTGATGCACCTAAGAGGTGAAGGTACCAGCGAAATGGCAAAGGGCATGGTGGTGCTTTTGCTGTCTATTTTCAGCGAAAGAACCCCAGAGGAAATTCTGAATTTTAACCCAGAAGCACTACATGACATGGGCATCGTAGAGCTACTCTCTCCCGTCAGACAGCAGAGCCTGGAGGCATTTTTAGGCAAAGTCTACGGCTACGCCAAACAGTGCAGTGCACTAAATTAGAAATTAGAAATTCGTAGGGTGCGTTTGCCAACGCACCATTCCTGCCAATTCAAATCAAATATAAACCATCGCCGAAAGGCTCATACATACAAGGAACTCACCCATGGAAGCACAAACCCTTCAAGAGAAAATGAAAGCCCAAAAAGAGGCATTTCTAGCATCGCAACCCAGTGATAAGGAGATGGAAGCCCTCGTGGTGGAGCATCTGAAGCAGATCTATGATCCTGAGCTTCCTGTAGATATCTACAATCTAGGTCTCATCTATGAAGTCAACTGTCATACTGATGAAGTCAGTGGACTGAAGAAATGTAAGATCATCATGACGCTAACCTCTGCGACCTGCTCCATGTCTGAGATTATCGTTGATCTGGTCAAGTCTATTGCTAACCGTCAGGAGGGTCTGGAAGAGGTCGAGGTAGAGATCGTCTTTGATCCACCTTGGAGCCAAGAGAGCATGACAGACGAAGCCAAGCTGGCTATGGGGCTTCTCTAGCATATAAGTACTCACTGGAGGGAACTTTTCTCTCCACCCTCTTTTAAAATATGACAATTTGACATATTTTCAACTTTCCGTCTGTTTTTCTATTAAAATACTTCTATAGATTATAGGAGTATTGTATGCAAACGCTAGTAATACAAGGTGAAATAGGTTCCAAGATACTGACACTGCGTGGTCAAGAGATTATGTTAGATAGGGATTTAGCTGCGTTATATGGTGTAAAGCCCATACGCCTAAGAGAACAAGTGAAAAGAAATAAAGATAGATTTCCTCAAGATTTTATGTTTCAGCTTACTCAAAAAGAGGTTGACTTTATGGTATCGCAAAATGCGATACCTTCAAAACAACATCTTGGTGGAGCAATGCCTTATGTCTTTACAGAGCAGGGTATCTATATGTTAGCTTCAGTACTAAAAAGCCCTAAAGCAATAGAAGTAAATATCAATATCATCCGAACCTTCAAAAAACTAAGAGAATTTTCTAAACATTACAATGCCTTAGCTAAGCAGATAATGGCTGTAGAGCGTAAGTCAGACAAGCAGTATAGAGAACTCAAAAAAGCACTAGATGAACTTATACACGCTTCACAAATAGTAGATGAAAAAGTCATAGGATTCATCAAATGACTGCGCTACGAGACCTGCACAAAAATGATAAACCCAGAGAAAAACTCTTAGTCAAAGGTGTTGAAGCACTAAAAAATGATGAACTCCTCGCCATACTCCTTGGCTCTGGAGTGCAGGGTAAGGATGTGCGTAAGTTGGCTAAAGAGATTATAACGATGATGGACAAAGAGTTTGACCACTTCGGCAAGCTCAGTGACCGACTTACTTTGGAAAAGTTATGTAATATTCATGGTCTAGGTATTGCTAAAGCTTCTCAAATATTGGCTTCTCTAGAACTCTCCAAACGCTACCTTATAAAATCCAATAAACGCATCACTGATGCTAAAGATGTTTACGATGAACTTAAAGCCTTTAGCATCAAAAATCAAGAGCATTTCCTGACTATCACCCTAGATGGTGCCTCACATATCATCAATACCCGTACTGTGTTCATAG
>JALVVQ010000186.1:0-1135 GCA_027023325.1 Campylobacteraceae bacterium
CGCTTTTTTTTTTTTTTTCGGGAGAAGAGATATATAATGCCATGTATGAAGAACATTCCAAAGGCATGAAAATGCTTTATGACTGGACTACAAATGTTTTTACATTAATTGAAAATAAAAAAAGGACTAGATGTAGAAGACGAATATGAAGATGATACTGTATATAAAGATAGTGGATCGCTTTACTTATCTAGTAATACAGAAGGATATTCTCTTTTATTTATAACAGAAAATACATTTTTTTGCAATAAAAGTCATTTGCCCATGATAGAGGGAGAGTGGTATTTTCATACGATTTTTTTATATAGTCAAGGGGCAGGAGATGGCTATGATCAATATAAGGGAGAGTTGCCTCATGGACTTTCTTTTGATTTAACAAGATCAGAAATACATGCTATATTGGGTGAAGATATTGTTTTTAGTCGATCTGATAAAAAAGGTATTGTTGTTGCAGAAGGGTGGGACTATGATTATTTTTCAATATATATAACCTATAATTTAAATACACTAGCACCAAAAGTAATTCAGATTGATACATACAGTGCAAGTTTTCCACCTAAAAAAGAGGGGATTAAGGTATCGCTACCTGAAGCGTTATGTTAATTTAATATGGAATCAAAAGCCACCCCCAAAACTCACCCTATGGCTACCCCTCCTTGTCATGTGTCCTGTCCCGGCGCCCCAATAGAAAACCCCTCTAAAAAATGACCATTTTTTTAAAAATATCTGGTCATTTCTTACAATGAAATTGGATTTCTCATAAAAATATCACAAATCTATCCTCCTCCTTTGTAAAAAAGTAACACTTTTTCTGCTATAAGGCATAGCTATCCTGCCTAAGGTCGTGGACGGTACTTTTTCTCTTCTATTTTGGTAGATACTACTCACGACAATAGTACCCCGTCACATTCCCACAAAGCCCCTCATAATAGATGATCTCTGTTTAAACGGGTTAATAATAGTCAAGCGGTTTTCTATAGCCAATCCATGGTGCATGTCCTCACTGTATAGGGTCGAACAATGAGACAGTAGTGCAGAAGAGACAATCAGAGAGTCATAGTAGGAAAAGTTATACTTTTCTCTTAATTCACTCGCCTTAATGAAGATGTTTTTTGTGAAATCTACAATGCCATAT
>JALVVQ010000186.1:1145-10509 GCA_027023325.1 Campylobacteraceae bacterium
GCCATATCTAGTGTAACAATCTTCAACAAATTCGGCAATATCATGATTGGAGAATTTCAATTTTTTAAGAAGATTATTGCTGACCTCGTTAATCACTTGTGTGCTGATAGTCATGGGCTTCAGCACAAGAGACGAAGCAATTTTTTGTTTGGTTAAATCTTTAGTGCTAAAAGCATAAAGAAAAATATTTGAATCTAGAAAAATACTATCTTTCATTTGCCTCATCTCTTGTAAGAAAATGTGTATTGTTTGCTACAGACACAGGATTTTTGGCATAGTTGCTGATGAAACCTTTATTCGCTTGTTTGGGCAATGCAGATGTAGTATCAAGGACAATAATTCTTACCTGTTTATTTTCAAATTTTTCAAAGTTTGGTATCTGCACAAAAGAGTTCGTGATGGTGGTTTGAAATTCTATAGCATTCATCTAAAGACTCCTTATTTTAATTATTGTATTATAGCAAAATAGTTTATAGAAGTGAAATTGGCAGTGAATGTAATAACAAAAAACAAGTAAAAACTGTCATGAAGTATGGTATATTATATATATCAAATGACAGAGAGAGATTTATCTCACGTGTGTTGTCATCTTACAAGGAGCCTCTTTGAGTTTCAATGACCAAAAAACCTTTTTTCAGTCTATCCATCCCTTCTGTGAACTTTCTGACGACGCGCTTGAAAATATCATTCAGTATGTAGAGATAGGTTTTTATCCCAAGGGGAGTGAGGTAGTTGGGCTGGGGAAGAGCCCTGAGGTGCTTTATCTCATCATCAAAGGAGAAGTCAAGGCCTATGATAGCGAGAGTAGCTTGCAGCGTGTCTATCATGCCAAAGAGGGCTTTGATGCTGATGCTTTGATCGAGGGAGCCAGTCTGGCTCGCTATGAGGTGACAGAGGATCTTATCTGCTATGAGCTGAGCAAGAAAGGCTTCATGAAAGCTTTTGAGGCGTATGAGTCTTTCAGACAATTTTATCTCATGGATATGGTGGAGAGAATCACCTACCTGAAGAAGAAAGAAACCACCTCAGATCTTAGCGGGTTTATGGTCGCAAAAGTGAGTGACAGTTATCTGCATGAGCCCTGTATCGTCTCTGCTGATATGCTGGTTTCTCAAGCACTAAAAAAATCTGTCGAGATGAAGAGCTCCTCTATCGTGGTGAAGAGGGATGAGGTATATGGCATTGTCACCGATAGCGATATCAAGACTGCATTGGCAAATGAAACACTCGATCTCTCCTCCAGAATAGATGAGATGGCACACTTTCCTATCATTGCAGTGGAGAGTGATGATTTTCTTTTCAATGTGTACCTCTTGCTGATACAAAAAAATATCAAGAGAGTGGCGGTCAAGAAAGAAGATGAAATCATTGGTATGCTGGAGCAGATAGATATATTGAGCTATTTTGCCAACCACTCAAGACTGGCTACAGTCAAGATAGAAAAAGCCAAGACAGTAGCATCACTCAGGGAAGCCAGCCAAGACTATATCAGTATCGTCAAAAAGCTGCATGCACAGGGTGTGAAGGCGAGGTATATCGCCAAATTGATCTCTGAAATCAACCGCAAGGTATTTCTCCGTCTTTTTGATATGCTCATGCCAGAGGCACTGCAAAAGGATTGTGCATTGATTGTGATGGGGAGTGAGGGAAGAGGCGAGCAGATACTGCGTACAGATCAGGACAATGGTCTGATCGTGCGTGATGGTGTCGATGAGGAACAGTACCTCCCCTATATGAAGGAATTCACAGAGACACTTATCTCCTTTGGATATCCGGCCTGTGAGGGAAATATTATGGTGTCCAATCCTTATTGGTGCAAAAGTATGGCAGCGTATGAAAAGGAGATTCTGCACTGGATAGACTACCCAGATCAGGAGAGCTATATGTATTTTTCTATCTTTTTTGATGCGAGAGTGGTGGCAGGGGATACGGCATTGCTTGATGGGCTCAAGAAGGTGCTTTTTGAGCATGTGAACACGAATAATGATGTTTATATGGCACGCTTCGCTCACCTTACAACGCTCTTTGAGACCCCAGTTGGATTTTTCAGTACCTTTTTGCATAGAGACAGAAAAATCGATGTAAAAAAAGCAGGAATCTTTCCTATTGTCCAAGGGATAAGATCACTTTCTTTAACCTATAGAATTGAAGCACTCTCCACCGTAGGGAGAATCAAGCTACTGAGATCTCGTGAACTGCTTGATGCAGATATGGCGCAGGAGCTCATAGAGGCATTTGAAATCCTTCTCTATGTGAGACTGGAGCAGCAGCTTGCTCAGCAGAGAAATGATCTGCCTGTCAATAATGAGATAGACACGGTACTTCTAAGTAAAATACAGAGAGACTTGCTCAAAGACAGCCTTCAGATCGTAGAGAAATTTAAGAAAATGATCATCAGGCATTTTTCTTTGGAGAACCTATAGTGTTTGCATCACTAAAGAGGAAGTGGAACAGAAAGGTACTCAGGGAGAAGCAGTACGAGAAACTTTTTGAGCCTTATACTGGTACGGAGCTTGTGGTGCTTGACACAGAAACTACGGGATTGAATCCTCAGAAAGATGAAATTCTCTCTATTGGCGCGGTGATCATCAGGGACAATAAGATACTGATGAACCAGTCATTTGAGTGCTTCGTAAAACCAAGTGCGAATATCTCCAAAGAGAGTATCAAGATCCATCATATCAGAGAGTGTGATCTCTCGGAAGCCATAGAGGTCGAAGATGCGATCAGGCAACTTTTGGACTTTGTCGGTAATCGTCCTATTGTAGGCTACTATATTGACTTTGACCATAAAATGATCGGCAAGCATACCAAGCAGATCATTGGATCGACATTGCCTCAGCCTACCATAGAGCTCTCCAGCATGTACTACAAAAGGTACAGAAAATCTTCCTCTTATGAATTTGTGGATTTGCACTTCGATGCTATGATGAATGCCCTGGAACTTCCCTTTCTGGGAAAGCACGATGCCTTGAATGATGCCATTATGTCTGCAATGATCTATTTGAAATTGAAGAGTATGCCTGAATATAAAGGTGCTTTCTCGTAGAAGTATACGAGAAAGAAAAAAGATTCTGTTTAGATAGCAACAGATCTGGCACTGATGCAGGCATCTAGTGCTTCCAGATCTTCGACGAGTGCCTTTGTCACGGCATTGTCTACTTTGACAACAGCCAATGCGTGTCCTTTGCCGTCTCTACCCAGTCTGAAGTCAGCGATATTGACCTGATGTGTCGCAATGAGACGCCCCACATCACCGATAACACCAGGCTCATCACTATTTTTAAAGAGAATGAGGTTGCCTTTGGGCTCAAGCTCCAATGCGTAGCCATCAATATCCACAATCCGCTGTACGGAATCTCCCAAGACAGTGCCACTGATTTTGAAGACATTGCCATTTTGGGTGGTAAGTCTGAGTGTGACCATATTCTCAAAACCAGATCCGGAGAGAGCAGTTTCTTTTTCGACCTGCATACCTCTCTCTGTTGCTACATGTTCGGCATTGACATAGTTTATCTGATCACCAAGAGACTCTTTGAGGACACCTACTGTGGCAAAGGTTGCCAATGAATCAATATGTTCCGAAACCTTACCTGAGGTACTGATCTTCATGGACTGTACGCCACTTTTGGTGACCTGTGCACTCATGTGACCGATTTTCTGTGTCAGTTCCAGATAGGGACGCAAGAAATCAGGCAGTTCACTCTCCTTGATAGGCAGGTTGAGTGCATTGGGGTACGAGATACCCTTGGCGGATGCGATGGCATTTTCTGCAGCCTGGATAGCGATATTCTGCTGAGACTCTTTGGTGTTGGCACCTAGATGTGGCGTGACAGTCACATTGTCAAGATCCAGGAGGGGATGATCTGTGGCAGGCTCTTTATCAAAGACATCAATGCCTGCCATAGCGATTTTGCCGCTTTTGAGACCTTCCAGCAAGGCTTCTTCATTGTAGAGCCCCCCTCTGGCACAATTGACCAGAATGACACCGTCTTTCATGCGAGCGATTTCTTCTGCGCCAATCATATCCTTGGTCTCATCCGTTTTTGGCGTATGGATAGTAATGATATCACAGGAGAGGATATCCTCAAAATCATTGGTGTAGGCGATATCAAGATCGGTGGCTTTAGATGGGCTGATATAAGGGTCGTAGGCTACGATATCCATCTCAAACGCCTTGGCACGCTTGCCCACACGGGAACCGATATTACCAAAACCTATGATACCGAGCTTTTTGTCCTTGAGCTCTGTACCGTACCAGTCCTGTCTGCGCCACACTCTGTCTATCTTGAGATTGTTGTGCGCGTAGGGGAACTTGCGTACGCAGCTCATCATATGCGTCATGGTGAGCTCTACCGCAGCGATAGTATTGGCTATGGGAACATTCATGACGACAATACCTAGCTTGCTGCATCCCGGAATATCTACATTGTCTACGCCTACACCGGCACGGACAATGGCTTTTAGTTTTTCTGATTTTTCAAGGAATTTTTCATCGACATCTGTAGAGCTTCTGGTGATAGCAACATCTGCAAGAGGGATATATTTTTCTAAAAGTACATCTTTGGGCTCATCGGCGGCATTGATCATGGTGATCTCTGGGTCAGAGGCTAGAATATCTAGCCCCTTTTGGTGAATATGGTCGCATACAACGATTGTCATGGGTCTGCTTATTGGAATTTATCTTTGATGAGGTCACCCAGTGTCATACTGTCGTCCTGATCGCTGTTGAGAGAGTCGAGTGCTTGTCGCTCTTCTTGTCTCTCTAGTCTTTTGACAGACACTCTGATTCTGCCACTCTGAGAATCGATGAAACTGATGACACCTTTGATCTCTTGGTCTTTTTCTATCTCGTCAAACTTAAGTGGATAGAGATCCTCTGTACGAATCAGTGCATCAACATTGTTGTCCAGAGCAATAAAGACACCAAAGTCTTTTTTATCTTTAACAGCACCTGTAACAATGTCTCCATTTTTGTGACTCTTGGCAAACTCATCTACCGGTGAGTCTTCAAGTGCCTTTTTACTGAGTGATATTTTGCCGGCATCTGCATCGATCTTGATAATTTTAACCTCTACTTCATCGCCTGTCCTGAAGAGGTCTTTGGCATTAACTGATTTGTCCCATGATGTCTCTTGGTTATGCAACAGTCCTTCCACACCATCAAGTTTGACAAAGGCACCGAAGTCTGTCAAAGAGGTAACGGTTCCGGTGAGGACATCGCCAACTTTATGGTTCTTGGAGAAAGCCTCCATAGGCTTAGGCAAGAGTGTTTTGAGGCTGACTCTGAGTCTTCTTTTTTCTTTGTCTATCTCAATGATCTCTACATTAATCTCATCATCTACATTCATGTAGTCTTTTGGGTGCTTGACATTTTTATCCCAAGAGATCTCTGAGACATGAAGAAATGCCTCAAGATCCTCACCAAGATCTACAAACACGCCATAAGGCTCAATATTGCTTACGGCTACAGTCACAGTGTCACCTACACCCAGGATGTCATCAATCTCTTGCCATGGATCAGAGCTCGCATCTTTGATGGAGAGAGACAAATGTCTCTTTTTCTTGTCATAATCAAGTGCAATGACATTGACCTCATCACCTTCTTCGAAATATTTAGATGGGTTGACTGGACCCTTGTGTGAGATCTGTGAGTAGTGAACGAGCCCATCCATACCACCTACATCTACAAACATACCGTAGCTTGTAATTTTTTTAACGATACCGACAACAGGATCTTTACTTTCTAGAAGTTTGTCTACAATTTCTTGAGATTTTGCTTTGTCTCTTTCTATCAACTCTTTTCTGGAGATGACGACAGAGCCTCTGTCTTTATCTACCTTGACAATGACCGCTTTAACTTTCTTCCCTACTGCTTCTATCTTGGAGCTGAGGTAAGAGAGGGTGCGAGGCATGAAAAACTCAAGACCGTCTACCTCTACGACATAACCTCCCTTGTTTTTCTTAGTCACAACACCTTCAACAATCGTCTCTTGCTCTGGATCATACGTTTCTATAAACGCATTGAGTGCTACTCTTTTTTGTGCTGCCAGATAAGAGATTCTTCCTCTTCCTAATGTGACTACTTTGATGGGGTCGCCTACTTTGAAAAGTACAGCACCTTCTTCATCCTTGATCTCATCAAGTGCGAGTACAGAGTCTCTACCGCCACCTATATCTACAACAGCTTGTCCTTCTGCCTCATCTACTTTGACAATTGTGCCCTCTACTAAGTCACTTCTTGATTCTGTTTTTTTAAACGACTCCTCAAGCATCGCTTCAAAATCAACCTCTTCTACTTCGATATCTTCGAACTTCATTTACCTATCCTTCGTTTGCCTAATTTGGCGTAATTATACTATTATTTATTTAAAACTGCTGAATCACAGTAGAAAATGCTGCGGAGAAATATCTTTGTGGCGCGCGCAAAGCCCATTCTTTAGAGTATTTTCTCTATATCATCTATCACATTCTGTACAACCCAGTCAGGGGTAGATGCCCCGGCACTAATGCCACATAGATTTTTGTTTTTGAACCAGGATGCCTGAAGTTCTTGCTCATTTTCAATCAAATAGCTGTCCGGACAGTAGTTTTTACAGATAGAATAGAGCTGTTTGGTGTTGGAGGAATTTTTTCCGCCAATGACGATCATGGTATCTGCCTCTTTTGCCAGAGAAGCTGCAGCATCTTGATTTTCAAATGTTGCATTACAGATGGTGTTGAATACGCGTACTTCTTTGGCCTGAAGGATCAGTGTATCCACAATTTTCATAAAGTCTGTGGGCTTTCTGGTCGTTTGCGCCACAATAGCGACTCTTGATTTGAGGGGGAGGGTCTTGAGTTCATCTTCATTTAGGACGACAAAGGCATCTCTTTGGTCCTTGGCGTAGCTAATCACCCCTTTGATCTCAGGATGATTTGCGTCACCGAAGATAACGATACTATATCCCTCTTCGCTCATCTTTTCTACGATTTGCTGAGGTGTGGTCACAAAAGGGCAGGTAGCATCTGAAATCTGCTTCCCTTCTGATTCGAGTTGTGCTAATTCATTTTTAGGGATACCATGGGTGCGGATAACAATAGAATCATATTGCTCAGCTTCTTCCATATTTTCTGCAAGTCCTACATTGAATCCCTCTTTGAGCCTATTGATCTCATCTGTGTTGTGGATGAGGGGGCCATAGGTAGCACTCCCTTGACTTTTTTCTGCTATCTTGATAGCGCGCTTGACACCAAAACAAAATCCATAAGAGGATGCCAGTCTAATTTCCATTGTGTACCTCACTTATCTCTCGTAGAATATCGCCAAAGTTGGGAAAAGATGTTTCTATGCATGCGGTATCCTCAACGGTCATACCGCACAAGACACCAGCAATGGCAAAGCTCATAGCGATACGATGGTCTCCATGGCTGTTGATGGTTGTTTTTTGTAAATTTCCACCAATGACATCATAGCCGTCTTCTCGTTCTACAGTCTCGATACCAGCACGGTTGAGTCCTTCCAGTGTGGCGGCGATACGATCGCTCTCTTTGACTCTGAGTTCTTTGGCATTGAAGACCGAGCTGGTGCCTTTGGCTGTAGCCATAGCGATTGCCAGGGCAGGGAGCTCATCAATCAACCATGCGATATGCGACTCAATAGTAATAGCATTAAGCTGCTCATGATAGCGGACGGTAATGGAGCCAATAGGCTCATACTTGTCTTCTAATAGTGTATAGGTAATATCGGCTCCCATTCTTTCCAGAGCCTTGTAGGCCTCTATGCGTGTAGGATTGAGTGAGACATTGCTGATGGTGACTTGTGCACCCGGTGTAATCGCAGCAGCAACGGCGAAGAAGAATCCGCTAGATGGGTCTGACGGTACAGTAATACTAAGTGGCTTTAACGGCGCGCAAGGTGGTGTAACTTTAATCCAGCCGTTATCTTCTGTTTGGATATCAACACCCATGCCCCTGAGCATTCTCTCTGTATGGTCTCGGCTCAGTAGAGATTCTTTGTAGTAGCTGGGTTTGTCTGCTTTGAGTGCTGCTAGAATCAGTGCAGATTTTATCTGTGCAGAATCGATAGGAGAGGCATAGCGAAACGCTTCTAGCCCTCCGCCTCTGATGTGGAGTGGTGCGAGATTTCCCTCTGCTCTGCCATCGATCTTGGCCCCTATCTCTCGCAAAGGATTGACTACCCTGCTCATAGGTCTGTCACGCAGGTATTTGTCTCCCGTGAGTACAAAACTTCCTTCAATACCGGAAAGAAGTCCACAGAAAAGCCTCATGCCTGTACCTGCATTTCCGCAGTCGAGTACATTGTTGGCTTCCTTTAGTGTTTGTGGTGGCGTGATGGTGACATCAGCCCCATTTCTTTTGACGGTGGCTCCCAGCTGTGCTACGATATTGAGAGAGTTCAGTGTGTCTTCACCTTGCAGAAAATTTTTAATCTTTGAGGGCTGGCTACTCAGGAGAGAAAACATGGCGCAGCGGTGCGAGATAGATTTATCGGCTGCAATCGTATCGCATTGCAGCGAAAAAGGATGCTGTGCGGGAGTAATAGTCAAGTGCTTCATCGAATCCTTGCCTCGCAGTCATCCGTTAGTTTTTGGAGGATTTCTTCCATGAGCGTCTCTATCATTGTCTCAGAGAGTGTACCATCCATCGACTGAAGATAAAATCTCACAGTCATACTTTTCTCTGATTGAAGGGAGGCGTCCTGATAGATATCCACTGGGTAAAAACGCTTCAGAAGAGGATTTTTGATGCCAGAGATACTTTTTTCGATAGCTGAGAAGGGGAGTGACTCCTCTACCACAATACTTAGATCCTTGTAGACACCTTGATAGTTGGAGATGGACTTTGCTGTTATATGTGTAGGTAAGAGTGCTGCAAAATTCATTTCTGCAATCATTGTGTCCGGGATACCATAGGCTTCTGCGGCACTGGGGTGTAGTTTGCTTACAAAGCCTATGCGTACACCATTCTTGATGATATGTGCAGACTGATAGGGGTGCATGAGTCCATTGCTGCTCTCACAGGACTGAAGCGTGATCTCTCCGATGACGGCACTAAGTTGTGTCACAAACTGTGGAAAGTCAATGAGGCTTGCCTTGCCCTGATTGGATACTGTGTCATTTTGGCTGTGTCCGCTCCAGACAAAAGCGATCATTTCACTTTCATGTCTTTGTGCATCAAAGACGGTGCCTATCTCAAAAAGAGGAATGCGCTTGATACCGTAACTTATATTTCTTTTGACTGCATCGAGCAGGTTGATGAGTAGTGTACTTCGCATACAGTTGAACTCTTCGGCGATAGGGTTAAGTAGCTTTAGCGATGTTTCCGTGGTGGCAAACCCATAGCGCTCCAAGCTGCGTTGATC
>JALVVQ010000187.1 GCA_027023325.1 Campylobacteraceae bacterium
ATATGATCAACTGGTGTACCCATGACGGGGCACTCTCTGATATCGAAGTCGAGCATGAAGACCACATGGGAAAGCTCTACCATATACGCTACCCATTGACCGATGGCAGTGGAGAGGTTGTCGTCGCTACCACCCGTCCTGAAACCTATTTTGGAGATACCGCCGTGATGGTGCACCCGGAGGATGAGCGACACAAACACCTCATTGGTCAAAGCGTCACGCTTCCACTGGTTGGCAGAGAAGTAGAGATCATCGCAGACAGCCATGTGGATATGGAATTTGGTACTGGATTTGTCAAGGTCACACCTGCCCATGATCCCAATGACTACGAAGTAGGCAAAAGACACGACCTTGATTTCATCACAATCTTTGATGAAAACGGTATCCTCAACAGCTACTGTGGGGAGTTTGAAGGACAGGAGCGACTCGAAGCCAGAGACGCACTCGTAGCCAAGCTTGATGCAGAAGGCTATCTCGAAAAGATTGAAGATCATGCCCACCAAGTCGGCCACTGCTACCGCTGCAAAAATATCGTAGAGCCCTATATCTCCAAGCAGTGGTTTGTCAAAAAAGAGTTTGCCGCAGGCGCAATAGAGCGGGTCAATGCAGGTGAAGCGCAGTTCTTCCCTAAGCACTGGATCAACAGCTACAACGCCTGGATGGGAGAACTACGCGACTGGTGCATCTCCAGACAGCTCTGGTGGGGACATCAGATCCCTGTGATGCATTGTGAGAGTTGTGGCAAGCAGTTTGCTTTTGATGGAGAGACTCCTACAGTCTGCGAACATTGCGGCAGTGACAAGATCCATCAGGATCCTGATGTACTGGATACCTGGTTTAGCTCTGGCCTCTGGCCTTTCTCTACGCTGGGCTGGGGCAATGGTGACGCACTCAAAGGCATGCAGTGGAATGAGAGTGATATGGCAGATTTCTACCCCAACTCTCTGATGGTCACGGGATTTGACATCCTTTTCTTCTGGGTGGCAAGGATGCTCATGATGGGTGAGAACCTGACAGGAGAACTCCCCTTCAGTGATATCTATCTCCATGCACTGGTCAAGGACGAAAAAGGCGAAAAGATGTCCAAATCCAAAGGCAATGTCATCGATCCGCTGATCATGATCGAGAAGTACTCTGCTGATGCCCTACGCTTCACGCTGGCAGTACTGGCCGTACAGGGACGCGATATCAAGCTGAGCGAAGAGAAGCTGGAGCAGAGCCGCAACTTCACCAACAAACTCTTCAATGCCGCCAACTATCTCCAGCTCAATCAGGAGACCTTTAACGACCTTGATCTTGCTGTTATCCATACACCACTGGGCAGATATATGCTGTCTCGATTTCACCTTGCCACAAAAGAAACCAGAGAGTATATCGAAAGCTACCGTTTCAATGATGCCGCTACCACACTCTACCGCTTCCTCTGGGGCGAGTTTTGTGACTGGGGAATCGAGCTAAGTAAGGCAAGCAAAGAGAGTGTCGCAGAGCTGGGCAGCATCTTTAAAGAGTCCATGAAGCTACTGCACCCTTTTATGCCTTTTATCACCGAGTCTCTCTATCATAGACTTAGCGGCACAGAGCTGAAAAACAGTAGCTCTATCATGGTCGCACCCTACCCCGAAGCAGGAGAGATAGATACAGCAATCATGAATGAGTTTGCACTGGCGATTGAGGCGATCGTCTCTGTACGCCGCTGCAAAACTATCATAGACAAGGGCAATCAACGCATCGAAAAAGCCTTTGTCAAGATCGATCAGCCTGTCGACCAGACGATGCTCAGCGCCTTTATCCAAAGACTTGCCAAGGTAGATGAGATTCACTTTGTCGATGCCAAGCCAGACAATGCCGTAGCAGATGTCAGCGACAATCTCCAAACATTCATCTCTACCGATGATATCGACATGAGTGATGTGATTGACAAACTGAGCAAGCAGCAGGCAAAACTCCAAAAAGAGATCGACAAACTCAGTGGCATGCTCTCCAATGAACGCTTTGTCGCCAATGCCCCAGAAGCCGTCATTACGCAAAACAGAACTGCACTCTCTGATGCGGAGGCTAAAATGGAGAAGATTCTTGCAGAGCTTAAGGGACTAGGCGCTTAAAGTCGCCTCTCTTCCTCTCCGCCCCAAAAAGTATTAGACTACCTCTACTTTTTCGATCACATCCAGCCCAAAACCTGCCAACCCGACAAACTCAGTCTCAGTATTGGTAGTCAGGAGATTGATATTGCGGATACCGAGATCCTTGAGTATCTGTGCACCGACACCAAACTCTCTGGCCTGCTCTTTGGAGATGGTTTTGGTATCCAAAAAGACCAATATACCGCCATTTTGCTTGAGATAGTCTATAGAGTGGCTGAGTGCATCAAAGCGCTTCGTATCCAGCAACAGATCAATATCTGATCCGATATTGTGAAACTTCACATTGGCTGTC
>JALVVQ010000188.1 GCA_027023325.1 Campylobacteraceae bacterium
GCATAGCACTGAGTGTCTTGTGAAGGCTTGGGGTCTTTAGTATCGGGAGTTTAAACAGTGTCCCGGCAGAAGCCTTGATCGCCAGAGGAGAGATCTGTGCATTGCCTTTGGAGGGAATAAGAATGGCATCAATATTCCCCGCAGCACAAGACCTGATGATCATCCCCATATTTTGTGGATTGGTAATGCCATCTAGTGCGATGATCCGGTAGTGTGTATGCTGCGAAAGAAACGCCTCTACACTGCCGGAGTATGGCAGCACGATATCCAGTGCCACACCCTGATCTTGTTTGGCATTTTTAGAGATACGAGAAAGAGCCTTTTTATCATGATGACTGACCTCTATGCCTCGCTCTTTGGCGACAGAGAGCATACTGGAGAGCACCTTGGCCGGCTTGTTGGAGTCTGAGAGATGCAGCTTGTGGATCTCGATCGTCTCATCCTGCAGGGCTTCGAGTACGGCATTTCTGCCATAAATCGTCAGTATTCTGTCAAAAAAAGCTTTTTTCTCCAGATAGGCTTGTGAGTCACTTTTTTCCAATGACTGCTAGCCCTTCCAGACAAGACTAGGCTTGTTGTTCTCGTCAAACTCCACGGCTGGCATACCCATGATATTGTATCCACCATCCACATAGTGCACCTCACCCGTCACAGCGCGGCTGAGATCAGAGAGTAGGTACATCCCTGAGTTGCCCACATCGTGGATAGAGACATTCTTTTTGAGTGGTGCATTGGCTTCATTCCACTTGAGGATAAAGCTGAACTCACCGATACCCGCAGCTGCAAGAGTCTTGATAGGCCCTGCAGAGATCGCATTCACGCGGATGCCATCTTTACCAAGGTCTTCTGCCAGGTATTTGACTGTCATTTCCAGTGTGGCTTTGGCGATGCCCATGAGGTTATAGTTGGGGATATATTTGGCGCCTCCGTAGTAAGAGAGTGTGAGAACAGAGGCATTGTCACTGAGGACTGGCTTGAGCTCTCGGACGACTTCGATCAGTGAATAGACGGAGATATTCATTGCGATATCAAAAGCATCTTTGGGGATATCGATGAAGCGTCCACTCAGCCCCTCTTTGGGTGCAAAGGCGATCGAGTGTACGATGAAGTCTATCTCACCCATATCTTTGGCGATAGACGCTCGCAGTGCGGTGATCTCCTCAGGCTTGCTGACATCACATCGATACAGTCTCTGGGCACATCCCAAATCTTCTGCGATAGGGGCTAGTTTGGTCTCAAATCTGTCATTGAGAAAGGTGATTGCCATCTCGGCACCCTGCTCCCTACAAGCGTTGGCAATACCGTAAGCAATCGATCGTTTGTTGGCGATACCCAACACAATTCCTTTTTTACCCTTCATAATCATGCTATAATCCTTTTGAAATAATGTTTGTATTTTACCATAATTGGTTTAGGGTACAAAAGCAGATAGGAGAAAACAATGAAAAAAATACACTTTATCTCCACCGGAGGTACTTTTAATAAGCAGTATGACGAAGATAGCGGCAGTATCGCTATCGACAAAGAAGCCCGTACATTACAGGAGATCGCCCAAAAGTGGCGCACTGACTTCGAGATACAAACCCTGATAGGCAAAGACTCACTGGATATGACAGACCAGGACAGAGAAGCACTCCTCGCAGCCGTCAGCGCCTCAGCAGCTCAGGATATCATCATCATCCACGGTACCGATACTATGGACCAGAGCGCCAAAGTCCTGGCAAAGGCACAGCTCCCCAAGCGCATCATCCTGACCGGTGCCATGATACCCTACCGTGTCGACCAAGTCGAAGCCACAGCCAATGTAGCCATGGCCTATGGCTATCTCCAGGCCGAGAGTACCCCTGGTGTCTATATCTCCATGAATGGTGTCATAGGGTCGTATGAAACCATCATAAAAAACAGAGCAGCCAAGCGCTTCGAATCAGCGTAACGGTGACGTGGTGATGCTGGCATTGTCCTCTGCTTTGGCAGCCTCAAGTTCTGCCTGGACTTTCTTGAGTGGATGATGTTTGAAGTAGCCGTGATAGTAGAGCCATTTATAAATATCCGCAGCGACAGGGCCGGCACTGCTGCCTCCGTGCTTTCCATGTTCGAGTAGTACTGTTACGATATACTCCGGCTTTTTGAAGGGAGCATAGGTAGTGATCCAGGCATGTGAACGCTTGAAGTATGCAAGGTCCTCCTCTTTGACTCTGGTTTTGACATGCTGCGGGATAGATACGACCTGTGCTGTACCTGTTTTTCCTGCTACTTTGATAGGGAGATTGGACATGGTTTTGTAGGCTGTTCCTGATTTTACATTACAGACATCGTACATTCCTAGGCGGATTTTCTCCATATGTGCCTTGTTGAAAGGAATACGCTTGGCAGGGATTTTGACGGGATTACCGTTGACCTTTTTGCCAGTGTGGGCGTCACAAGATTACCTG
>JALVVQ010000189.1 GCA_027023325.1 Campylobacteraceae bacterium
TGTTTAACCACTACTCCTACTTTACTCTCTGGAGTGCCATGTATGGACAGGTGATGATCATTGTTCCTTACCTGCTGATGGGGCCGTCACTCTTTGCCGGTGTGGTAGCACTGGGAGTCGTTACGCAGACTGGCAATGCCTTTGGCAAGGTCAATGACAGCTTCTCTTATCTCATCGATCACTGGACGGAGATTACCAAATTTATCTCTGTGATTAAGAGATTGAGAGAGTTTGAGGGACACCTGCTTGCAGAAGAAGCCTAGATAAGGGATACTCTCCATTTCATTTTCATTTCATTTTCATCCTTTATACTTCGGACATCACAACATAAAGGAAAGAAAATGAAAAAGATTGTTTTTAGTCTAGGAATGAGTCTCGTAGGTATGTCATTGATGGCATCAAGTGGTGAACAGTTGGCTCAAAAGTGTGTGGCTTGTCATGGCATTGATTTTACCAAAGCGCCGCTGGGTGAGACAAGACATATCGTGAGCAAGGACAGCAAAGAAAAAATCATCAAAATGCTCAAGTACTATAAGCACCCGGAAGAAGCAGACGAGAAGGTCATGCAGACACAAATCATGAACTACAGTGATGAAGATATCACAAAAGTGGCAGAGTATATTGTCAAGCTTCGTAAAAAATAGCCAAAAGGAAGCGCATGAAGGTGAAAATCGTTGTAGCAGGCATCATTGTATTTGGATTGATGCAGTTGGTGCCCTATGGGTCTGATCACAATAATCCACCTGTACTCCATGAAGTACAATGGGATACCCCTCAAACCAAAGCACTGTTTACCAGAGCCTGTGCCGACTGTCACAGCAATCTGACCAAATGGCCTAGCTACAGCAGTGTGGCACCGGTGTCATGGCTTGTCACACATGATGTAGAGGAGGGTAGAGAGCATTTCAATATCTCTATGTGGGGGAAACAGAAAAAGAACAAAGGTGAAGATGCTGCTGAAGAGGTAGAAGAGGGTGAAATGCCACCTGCTATCTATACTGTGATGCATCCAGAAGCAAAACTTACCGATCAGGAGAAAGCCGCATTGATAAGAGGACTCAAAGCAACTTTTAGAGAAGATTGATTAGCATAACATTAGAAGGAGAACAGCAATGAAACTGCTTATCGTAGAAGACGACCAGGCCATTCTCACCTTTCTCAAAAGAGGATTTGGTGAAGATGGTCATGTCGTCGATACTGCAGAAAATGGTGCCGATGGTGAGTATCTGGCACTGATGTACTCCTATGATGTGATTGTGCTGGACTGGATGCTCCCAGAGCAAACAGGCATCCAGATGATAAAAACACTCAGGAGCAAGCAGGTACAGACTCCCGTGATACTCTTGACCGCCAAAGGTGAGATCGAGGACAAGATAGAAGGGCTACGCGGTGGTGCAGATGATTATCTCGTCAAGCCTTTTTCCTATGCCGAGCTTTTGGCTCGCGTGGAGGCACTGCATCGCAGGGTGACTTCTGACGGCAGCAATGTGGTGACCCTGGGTGATGTGACTGTCGATACCTATGCCAAAACAGTCTCACAGCAGGGAGAAATACTCACTATGACAAAAAAAGAGTATGAGCTGCTGCTGTTCTTGATGCAGCACAAGGATCGTATCGTCTCCAGTCGCATGATCGAAGAGCAGCTGTGGAGTCAGGAATCCTATATCAACAGCAATGTGATACAGGTCACCATTTATACGATTAGAAAAAAGCTTGGCAAAGAGAAGATCAAGAGCTACCGCGGCATGGGGTATAAATTTGAAGCATAGAAGCATCAAAAGAGAGGTCTTGGTATGGTTCGGTGGGATACTCTTTGCCGTGCTTCTGTTTTTCGGTCTGCTTTTTTACTATTTCTTCAACCAAGGTATCTCCCGCTCACTGCTCAATGATATGCATACCAAGGCAGAGTATATCAAAGCCGCAGTGCTTCCCTATCTAGATACACCTGAAAAAATAGATACACATGTGATTCACTATGCCTATGCCGTTCTCAAAGAGGGAAAGATACTTTATAAGACGAACGATTTTTATCTTGAAGAGACGGAGACACTGCAAGAAGATGACAAGCTTATCTTCAAGGAAGACGAAGGATATCAAAATGCTATCTATGTCATGGAGGTGGAGAAGCCGATCAAGGCTTTCATCGTGGTGGTCGCTTACCACATCGATGATGAGATGGAGGATATGGTAGATTTGCTACTATGGATTATGCCGATACTTTTTCTACTGCTCCTCTGGGTGGCTTCACGCCTGATAGACAAAGTCCTCATACCAGTCCGGGCACTCTCTTCTCAGGCAAGTCATATTCATGTCGATCGTCTGGTAGCTACCTTGGATGAGGGGTCAGAATACAGTGAAACCGTAGAACTCAACAGGGCTTTTAATGCCATGATAGCACGGCTTGAGCAGGGAGTATCGCAGCT
>JALVVQ010000190.1 GCA_027023325.1 Campylobacteraceae bacterium
GCTCTCTAGAGATACAACTTCCTGACATCAAGCCCTATACAGACCATCTGGAATATCTTCAAGATCAGTTTGATATGGTGGAATTGCTTCATCGTATCGCTACTTTCAAACAGGGGGCAGCTGACAGCTCATTAAGTATCGGCAGGTTCAAGAATAAGTTGACACTTTTGACAACCAGAATTGAAGAGCGTCTCAAAGTCACTGAGACTGCAATTGTGGTCGAAGAGTTTTTTGAAGAGAAGAAACTGGATGAAAAAGAGAAGCGTATATTCTTGGCGCTTCTCAAGGAGGAGTATAGCGGTGGCGAAGGGCAGTTCCGTGATATGAATGTGCTGATTGAATTGATTAGCTTCGATGAGTATGAGAAGATCAAAAACCGTGCCTTGCTGGAGGAGGGATCGCGCCTGATCACAGAAGGCGTGATCGACTATGAAGAGATTCTCAATATGTTTGGTGGTGTGAGCCGCTCTTTTTACCTGCAAGATGAGGTAATGCAGCGTATCATCCACCCCAAGAAGAGCAAGAAAGTGACTAAGCTCAAATTGGATATGCTGGTCAAAGAGCAGGATCTGTTTGCATATCTCAAGCCCACGACTTCCCTGGATGATGTGGTGCTGCATCCCAAGACAAGAGAAACGCTTCAAACAGTTGTCAAACAGGTTGACAAGTCTGTTGCAAGAAAACTGCGTGAGTGGGGTATCAAAGGCAAAAGAAAAGGCATTGATGCGAGGATTATTTTTTATGGTGCAGCAGGGACGGGCAAAACCATGACTGCTGTGAGCCTTGCACGCACACTGAAAAAGCCGATATTGAGTTTCGACTGCTCCAAGATACTCTCTATGTATGTCGGAGAAAGCGAGAAAAATGTCCGCCGTATCTTTGATGACTTCAAGGAGCTGAGCGCAAAAGCCAAAGTAGAACCCATTCTATTGCTGAATGAGGCAGACCAGTTTCTCAGCTCTCGCAGTGAAGGTGCTGGGAGCTCGGCAGACAAGATGCACAACCAAATGCAAAATATCTTTCTCGAACAAATAGAGCAGTTTGAGGGCATATTGATTGCCACAACGAATCTGCTGGGAAATATTGACAAGGCATTTTCGCGACGCTTCAATCATAAGATAGAGTTTAAAAAACCTGGCAAAAAGCAGCGCCTGAGACTCTGGCAGTTTATGCTGCCTGAGAATGCAGATTACGAAGAGGGCTTTGAGTTGTCACTGTTAACGCGTTATGAATTGACAGGGGGGCAGATTAATCTCATTATTAAAAATACAGCGTATAAAGTAGCCGTCAGAGCAGAGAGTGTATTTGCCATACAGGACTTTGTCGAGGAGATAGAAAAAGAGCTTGGCTCAAGTTTTGATGCTGCCAAGAGTATGGGTTTCAAAGTCTAAGCCTCCTACTGTTTCACATCGTTACAGTGCGCCCCTTCTCTCAGGGCTTAGATGAATCTTCAAACTGTTTCACTTGTATCTTTCGCTAACATAAGTCCAAATATTTCGATAACTAAAGGAGCGATGATGACTCATGCGATTTCGACACATCCGTATTTCGGTATCTTTTTCCTGCTGGTGCTTACTGCGGGTGCCTTTTACGGTGTTCTGGTACTGCAGCGACTGATCAGTCGCAAGCTCTCCAGGCTTGATACCGAAAAGCTGAAAATGTCTCTCTACGAGTGCGGTCCTCGTGTCAACAAGCAGCCAAACAGTATCTCCATTCAATTTTACCTGATAGCGTTGCTATTTATTCTTTTTGATGTGGAGATTGTATTTATGTTCCCTTGGGCAGTAGATTTTAGGGTACTTGGTTGGTTTGGTTTTGCGGAGATGATACTCTTTATAGTACTTTTGGCAATCGGATTTGCCTATGCATGGAAGAAAGGAGCACTTGAATGGCACAGCATCAAGTAAATTACACCTCGGCGGCAGGACTGCCCGTAGCATTGACATCAGTAGACAAACTGCTCAATTGGGGACGATCCAACTCTCTCTGGCCTATGACTTATGGGCTTGCCTGTTGTGCGATCGAAATGATGGCCACAGGAGCGAGTCGCTATGACTTTGACAGGATGGGAACGATCTTTAGGGCAAGTCCCAGACAATCAGATGTCATGATTCTGGCAGGCACCCTTTCCAAAAAACATGCGGAGTTTACCCGTAGGCTCTATGACCAGATGATGGAGCCCAAATGGGTGATTTCTATGGGATCTTGTGCCAATACAGGCGGGATGTTCAACACCTATTCAACCGTGCAGGGGGTGGATAGGATCGTACCAGTGGATATCTATCTCCCCGGCTGTGCTCCCAGACCGGAAACACTTCAGTATGCACTGATGATGTTGCAGAAAAAGATCCGTAGAGAATCCGCAGATATGAATAAAAATACCAAGCCCAACCTGAGGATGTTATAATGAGAAAATA
>JALVVQ010000191.1 GCA_027023325.1 Campylobacteraceae bacterium
CATCAAAGTAGGACTCAATGTCGGTATCGTGATGAAAGAGGACCAGTCCACAGGCTACCTCACCTATGGACTCGTCCAGCAAATTTTGACAAAATCACCCACACACCCTCACGGTATCAAAGTCCGACTCGACACCAAAGAGGTGGGCAGAGTCAAAGAGATCGTGTGAGACTCTTCATCGATGGGGATGCCTTTCCCAACCTTCTCAAGCCCATCGTCCTCAAAGCCATAGAGAGACTGGCGCTTCCCACAACAGTCATCGCAAACAAGAAGATCACTATCGGTAACTCCACACACATCCAGTACATTCTCGTAGACCAAGGAGCAGATGAAGCAGACCATCGCATCGTAGAGATGGCCAAAAAGGGCGATTTGGTCATCACCGCAGACATTCCCCTGGCCGACAGAATCATCAGCAAACATGCCCATGCATTGGATCACAGAGGAGAGCTCTACTCTGTAGAAAATATCAAACAGTACTTAGCCATGCACAACCTTATGGAGAGTATACGAGAGAGCGGGGAGATCACAGGAGGGCCCAAACCCTTCGGTACCAAAGATACCCATGCCTTTGCCAATCAGTTCAATGCTTTTCTGGCAAAGCATTTTATAGAATCCTCTTAAGGCATGTCAAAACCAATGCCTCGTACGCCTGCATCTCCTCGCTGCTGACCTCATCACCTGAACGAAACTTTTTATGAAGCTTCTCCAGGGATTTGCGGCTCGCCTCATCCAGCCATTTTTCCTTGAATGTCTCATCCATCGTGAGTGTCACGGCACCTCTTTTGGCGTGGGATCTAGCAGCCACTTTGTGCAGATGATACAGAGAACGGCCTAGCAGGATATAGGGGAAATTTCTATTTTCCATAGGACCCATTTCCAAATACCTCTTGCCAAGCGTTCTGCCCAGTACATTGATATCGGAGAGTTCATCAAAGCCAAAATATGCCCCCACACCTCCTACTACCGCACCGATAGCACCTCCCAACAAGAGCGTATGCCCAGCAAACAACAGGTCTATCCCTGCACCAGTCACTGCCCCTCCCGTCATTCCTGTGACTACCATCTCCTGCCTGCTAAGACCAAAGAGTGAGGCACTCTCTTTAGAGAAGAGGTCTACCCCCTCAAAAAGCAGAGACGCCTGCTCTTTTTGTAAATCTTGATGGCTCCAGAGCTGTTCGATAAACTTTTGGGATTTTTGTTCAAGTGACCTGAGATGCTGTTGATAGTTTTTTAGCAGCTTTTGTTTGTCAGTCTCTTCTGCCTCCTCTCCGGAAAATCCAAGCTGCTCCAGATGTGAGAGTGTACTTTGCACAAGGTAGGCTATGATTTTTGCACTCTGCTCCAGCTTCTGATCTCTACGCCTTTCAAAGAGCGCTATAGAGTGCTTGAGAGGTGTCCTCCACGACTCATCCAGCTGTGCCATAGACTCGAGTAGCAGTATCTGCTGCTGAGGATCAGTCTGCATCGGATCGTACTCTCTGACGATCCTAAAATACTGCTCTAGGGCTCTTCGCCACTCTGGTGCATAGTCACGCGCTCCGATATGGTTGATCAGTGCCATAGAGGGCTGCCCTGTCCAGCGTAGTATCTCCATCTCAGCCTCATACTCCTCCCCATAGGGCTTGGAACCATCCACCACATAAAGTATGCCTGCGCCTTCCATGATAGGGATCAACAGCTCTATCTCATCGGAAAATCGTTCATCTTCTCTATGCGTGTTGATAAAAGCTTCAACCGCTTCTGCTCTTTTGTGCGCAGGCACATCCTGTCTCTCCAGCCACGCAAGCACCCCTCTGGCTCTTTGGAAACCCGGGGTATCAAAAAGTTCATAGATGATATTCCCATCCACCCTGAGGGGGAAACTCCTGCTTTTGGTAGTGGTGCCGGGCGTGTCCGATATCTGTACGGTATCATCCTGTGCCAGAGAGGCCACGATACTGCTCTTGCCTTTATTGGGATGCCCTACCACGGCAAATTTGGGGTGCGGTGCGGTCAATTGATGCGACATAACCATACCTTTGGGTGATTGAGTGTCTGTATTTTTCTCTCCCAGATATTGAACTCTCTGGGAGTGGGGAGATAGTTATCTGCACTGATTCCTACTGGAAACAGCGTAACCTTATCCACTTCTGCTGTAATCGCTGAAAGTGCATCCATCAAATCCATCGTAGGAGGTTCCCAGGATTTGACATAGAGCAGCACCTCTCCTTGTAGCCCTGAAATGCTATGCGCATCTTCTTGCAGGGTATTGGCACCGCCTATATCCAAGACAGAGGCGCTCTTCACTTGCATGCTGTCATTAAGTATGATGATATCATCTTTACTCATCGCCCAGCCTAATGTTGTCTCACAATAAGACGCTACGGCCTGCAGCACCCTACTATACTGCTGTGTCTCCTGTACAA
>JALVVQ010000192.1 GCA_027023325.1 Campylobacteraceae bacterium
CTATTCCCGCGTCTTAAATCGATAACACTTTATGGTGGTGAGTGAAGGATTCGAACCTTCGAAGACATAGTCAGCAGATTTACAGTCTGCCCTCGTTGGCCACTTGAGTAACTCACCTATGTGTTATTATGTACTGGTCAAACACTGATAAAAAATATTTCTGGAGCTGGTAAAGGGACTCGAACCCCCGACCTGCTGATTACAAATCAGCTGCTCTAGCCAGCTGAGCTACACCAGCACCGTAAATATTCCATCCTAAAATGGAATGGCATTATAGTTAAAAAAACTTTTAATGTCAAGAGGTTTTACCACCCATAGACAAATTTCTTCAAAATTTCTGTTTTTAACGCCAAACTATATCCAACTGAGCCGAGAGTTTCTCTGTCTCGAACTGCTGCTTTTGTTTTTTCATTCTTCCCAAATGCGGAGTATCCTCTATATAGTGTTGCAGATAGTACTTTCCCTTATATCCACGCTTAGAAAGATCATGTATGATATGATTGATATCCTCTACACTTAGTAGTTCACTACAGACAGTAGTACGCACCTCAAATGCGACATCTCTTTTCAGCAATTCGTTGAGGCTTAGTGAAAAGTAGTCGAAATGTTTGTTCTTTGTGATGGCTTGAAACTTTTGTCTAGGGGCTTTATAGTCCAGTGCTACATAATCCAAAACACCTTTCTCTAGTAGTTCCAACAGCATTGTTGGATTGGCGCCATTGGTGTCCAGCTTGATCTTGTATCCCAGTGTCTTGATCCCTTGGCACAGTTCTGATAACCCTGCATATAGCGTTGCCTCACCTCCAGAGAGCACCACTCCCTCTAGCATGCCACGACGCCTTTTTAAAAAGTCCAATACCTGACCATGTGATATACTCCCCTCTCCCAATACGATATCTGGGTTGTAACAATAAGAACAGCGCATATTGCACCCAGCAAACCAAAAGATAGCTGCCAGGTGCTCTGGGTAGTCTAGTGCCGTAAAGGGAGTAATATCATAAATGGGAGTTGTATCCATCGTGTTATCTGAGCCCTTTTTCCAAGAAGAACTTTCTCTCCTGATGTTCTGCCTTCTTGCCAATATTGAAACTCTCTACAGGACGATGGTATCCCATAACCCGTGTATAGACAATACATCTGCTGCGTTTTGCTTCCATGGCCTCTAGCCTCTCTGTTCTACTCATGATTTATCTCCTCCAAATAATGTGTTGCACACTGCTGTGCATTGGCAACCAAAGTTTCTATCTCCTCTTTGGTGCCATGGTCTATGTGTATCCCACAGACAACTGTAATATCTTCTCCCAATCCTGCATGCAGGATTTTTGCGACACTTTGGGAGACGATATCATCTCTATGACCCAGTTTGCCTATTGTCTGCAAACCTCTTTTTTCTGCTAGTGTGATTGCCCCGATATGTCCTCCTTCTGCATTGGTGATGATAAACATGCGATCTCTGCCTACCTGTAAATAGTGCATCTCAATCCTGCACCTGCCCTTCCCCACACTAAGAAGCATGCAGTATCTCCTCGTCACAGATTGGACAATACTTATGCTCTCCTGAGAGATATCCATGTTTCGGACAAATAGAGAAGGTGGGTGTCACGGTAATATACGGCAACCTAAAGTTGCCAATCACACTCTTTACTAGCTTTCTGGTCACCTCTGCTGAACTGATCTTCTCTCTCATATAGAGGTGTAACACCGTGCCCCCTGTATATTTACACTGTAGATCATCCTGAAGCGTCAATGCCTCAAATGGATCATCTGTATGAAAGGCAGGAATCTGAGTAGAGTTAGTATAATAGCTATTGCCTGGTGTGCCTGCCTGGATGATATTTTCATAGCGCTTGATATCCTCTTTGGCAAAGCGGTAGGTGGTGCCCTCCGCAGGCGTGGCTTCAAGATTATAGAGATTGCCCGAACGCTCCTGGAACTCTTTGAGAAGTTCTCTCATGTGCTCCATGATACGCAATGCCATCTCTTTGCCATACTCATCGGTGATATCATGCTTGTCGTTGCTGAAATTCCTAATCATCTCGTTGACACCGTTGATGCCAATGGTAGAAAAATGATTATCAAACCCTGGCAAATACCTTGCCGTATAGGGAAACAACCCTCTGTCATACATCTCCTGTATAAAGATACGCTTCTTCTCCAATGTAGCATAGGCATGCTCCATCAGTTGTGCCAGTCTATTGAGCAGTTGAGTCTCATCTCCAGCATAGAGATAGCCCAGCCGTGCCATATTGATTGTCACTACTCCGATACTCCCCGTCATCTCCGCACTCCCAAAGAGTCCACCACCCCGCTTAAGGAGCTCTCGTAGATCCAACTGAAGCCTGCAGCACATACTGCGCACATGCCCAGGCTTGTACGCCTCTTCGTTGGGAATCAGGTCTCCCTTCTC
>JALVVQ010000193.1 GCA_027023325.1 Campylobacteraceae bacterium
GCAAACTTTGCCTTGAGCTCATCGCTGCTCTGGGCAGAGCCTCCGTATTTGATCACCACGGTTTCATTGCGAAACTTCTTGATATAGGGGAGTGCTTCCAGAAGGGTCTGTATCACATCATGTTTTGCTTTCACATTCCTGCCTTATATAGGATTCTATTGGAGGTATTATACCCTCATTTAGCTCCAATTCCAGTGTCATCAGAGAGAGCGGTAGACCAAAAGCCTGCATTTTGACCCAGTCTTTTTCTGTGACAAGCAGAGAGTCAGCCGTATGGTGCTGTAGTATCTCTTGGAGTGTGGCCTGCTCAAAATAGGCATGATCCTTCAGATAGACTTTACCCACCACCCCCTCAGGGAGAAAAGGATCCAACCGTGATGGATCAGCGATAGCCGTCACCAGTACCATTCGTTGACGCAGCGCTTCAAACTGCACCTTTCTCACATAATCTCTGCCCTCTTTGAGCACAAGGTCGGCCTCTGCACTGCTGCAAAAACACTCTCTGAAAGGCCCTGAAGGCAACGGCAATCTGTTGGCAACCCGTGCTGGCTCGAGCAAGATCTCAAACTTCTCTATCTCTACACGGTTGAACCCATCATCTAGCAAAATCAGCGCTGCACCCTGTGCGATGGCTCTCTCGATCGCTATCCCTCGCCGCTCTGAGACGATCACACTCGCAGCAGGTGCTTTGCGTGCCATAAGCATCGCCTCATCCCCACTCTGTGCCACCTGACACAGTATCTCACCCTCACGGCTCACTTCGACCAGTCCACTGCTCTGTCTGCCATAGCCTCGTGAGATGATGGCAACTTTCTGATCAGAGAAATGCGCTGCCAATGCGATCACAAAAGGAGTCTTTCCGCTGCCTCCGATAATAAGATTGCCTACACTGATGATGGGTACGCTATAGCGCTTTGGGCGCGCCACTGTGCGCCGCACCCACATCCCCAAAGCATAGAGAAATGATAGGGGAAGCAGCAATAATGCCACACCCCAATGATACCAGCGGGGATGATAAAAGAGGGCTTCAAAAAAAGATTTCACAGTCCACTACCCATTTCAGTCAACACCTTATACATCACCAGTGCATCCACCTCTCCAAGCTTGGGATGGGCAAATGCGCCAGGCAGCCTGCCTACGGTCTCAAAGCCCATCTTGTGCCAAAGTGCCACAGCCGCTGTGTTGCTGGAGGCGACAAGGTTGAACTGCATCGCTCTGTAGCCCAACGCAAGTGCTCTTTGTTGCGAGTGTAGACACATGGTAGCTGCGATACCCCTGCCTCTGGCATGAGAGGCTACCATATACCCACAGTTGCAGACATGTGCACCCTGACCTGGTTGGTTGGGCTTGAGATAGTAGGTAGCGATGATCTCTCCTGCAGCTTCGACCGCGAAGGTCTCCTGCGGCACCTCCATCCAGATATGGTAGGCCTCGTCATAGTCCGTATCTCTCGCATAGGCGTAAGTCTCTCCCTTTTCAACAATCTCCTCAAAGATAGGGAAGATCGCCTCAAAGTCCTTCTGGGATGCTTTTCTGATCGTATACTGCGTGTCTTCTCTCACTCTTCCCCTCCTCTCTGTTTGAAAAGGTGCTATGCGTTCAAGCTCGCTGCCACCAACGCATTGACCACTTTCGGATTGGCTTTGCCTCCTGTGGCCTTGAGTACCTGACCGACGAAGAAGCCCAGCAGTTTGCTATTGCCTGCTTGGAACTTGGCCAAATTGTCTGGATTGTTCGCAATCACCTCATCGATAATTGGCTGGATGAGCGCAGGGTCACTGATCTGCATCAGCCCCTTGTCCTCTACAATTTTCTCAGGCTCTTCACCGCTCTGACTCATCTCCTCAAAGACCTGCTTGGCAATCTTGCTGGAGATACGCTCCTCATCCACCATCTTGACAAGCAGGGCAAGCTGTTTAGGGGTAAACTTCAGCCCTGATAACTGCTTCTCTTTGATCTCTCTGGCAACCTCATTGCTCACCATATTGGCCAGACTGACTGGACTCTGGACGACGGTCAATGCCTCTTCGTAAAAGTCTGAGAGCACCGCATCCCGCGCCAGCGTATTGGCCACCTCACTGTTGAGCCCCAGCGCATGATGATAACGGGCAAACCGCTGCTCCTGCTCCTCTGTCATCGCTGCCACTTCACCCTCTATCTGTACTTTTTTAGGCTGTTGTCTAGGAGTGGGTTTGGCACTCTTTTTCTTCTTACCCCAAGAGTCCTTGAGTCCTACGATCTTGTTAAAAACAGGGGAGGCTTCACTAGAATCTACAGGATCTACATAGAAATACCCCTGCCGCTCAAACTGGAATCGCTCATCCGGCTTCTCGTTGATTACCGCTGGCTCTATCAAAGCACTTTTGATGATCTTCAAAGAATCAGGATTGATATCTTCGATCCC
>JALVVQ010000194.1 GCA_027023325.1 Campylobacteraceae bacterium
TCATACAGGCATGCAAAGTTTCCTAAAGGCTGGAAAGCTGGTGATCATCAACCACTATAACGAGACAGACTGTGATAGCGTGTATACCGAATATAAAACATCCTATCATAGTGATGCTATCTCATTTATCTGCGAAGATACCACACAGCAAAAGTATCGACACTACAATCAGAAGTAGGTCTTCTCAATTCACATTTTTAGTTTCTAGGCTATAATAACGCTTATCAATCCCCAAGGAAACAACACATGGTCATCTATGACAGCGCCAAAAAAACCAAAGTCCCTTTCGAGCCCATACGAGAAGGGGAAGCCACTATCTATGTCTGTGGGCCTACGGTCTATGATGATGCCCATTTGGGACATGCCAGATCAGCCCTGAGCTTTGACCTGCTGGTACGGACACTGCGTGCACTGGAGTACCGGGTCACCCTCGCCAAAAACTTCACCGATGTCGATGACAAGATCATCAAAAAAATGGCTCAGACAGGCAAGAGTCTTGAAGAGATCACCAGTCACTACATCGCTGTCTATCTGGATGAAATGGGACAGTTGGGCGTGCAGCGTGCAGATATTGAACCCAAAGCTACCGAGACGATCACAGAGATGACTGCCATGATACAGCAGCTGATAGACCAAGGGTATGCCTACCGTATTTCAAATGGCGATGTCTATTTCGACACCTCCAAAGACAGCCATTACGGTGACATCTCCCACAAGGTCACAGAAGACGAAGAGAATCAAAGCCGTGTAGTCCACACTGGAGAGAAAAAAAATCCCAAAGACTTCGCCATGTGGAAAGCCTGTGCAGGAGGTGAGAGTGTCTGCTTTCCTTCCACTTTCTCCTCTGGTCGTCCCGGCTGGCATATCGAGTGCTCTGCAATGATCGAGAAGTATTTTGAGGGGGATGAGTGCTACCAGATCGATATCCACGGTGGTGGTGCCGACCTGCTCTTCCCCCACCATGAGAACGAAGCCGCACAGAGCCGCTGTGCCACAGGCAAAGAGCTTGCCAAATACTGGATGCACAATGGCTTTGTACAGATAAACGGAGAGAAGATGTCCAAGAGCCTGGGCAACAGCTTCTTCCTCAAGGATGCACTCAAAGCCTATGATGGCGAAGTGCTGCGCTTCTATCTCATCGGTGTACACTACCGCAATGATTTTAACTTCAATGAAGAGGACTTGTTGAGCTCCAAGAAACGCTTAGATAAGCTCTATCGCCTCAAAAAACGCCTCACTCCAGGTAAAGCATCCGTAGCAAACAAGGCATTCAGACAAGCGTTACTTGATGCCATGAGCGATGATCTCAATATCTCTGTGGCGCTCTCAGTCATCGATGAAATGGTCGCCACTGCCAATGAGACACTGGACAAAGAGCCCAAAAATAAAATGCTCAAAAAAGAGATACTTGCCAATACAGAGCTGATCGATACACTGCTTGGCTTTGGAGGCAAAGAACCGTTTAGCTACTTTCAAATTGGTGTGAGTGATGCAGCAAAAGCAGAAGTTGAAGCATTGATAGCACAAAGAACAGAAGCCAAAAAAGCCAAAGATTTCGCAAGCTCAGATGCGATCAGAGAGAGACTCAAGAAGATGGGAATCGCTATTATGGATACAGCAGAAGGTACTGCATGGGAGCGTATTTTATAGAGGTGCCCTAAATTTATGATATAATCGCGACAATATTATTACGGAGCCATCATGTCACTATTTACCTACCAAACTCTCAAAAAATTCCTCTTCAAACTGGAACCAGAAACTGCACATACACTCGCCAGCTGTGCCCTACGCTCTGCTACGCATTGCCCACCACTGTTGCGTTGCATGAAGAAACGAAACTTTGTCTCGCACCCCATACTGAAACAGACCTTTTTTGGTCGCGCCTTTCACAACCCAGTCGGTCTCGGCGCTGGTTTTGACAAGGATGGGCAGTATATCACAGCCATGCCGACACTGGGATTTGGCTTTACCGAGATTGGTACGGTCACACCACTCTCACAAGATGGAAATCCCAAGCCCAGACTCTTCCGACTTGTCGAGGATGAATCACTGCAAAATGCCATGGGATTCAACAACCGTGGTGCAGACTATATGCTCGAACGCCTCAAGAAACTTTACTTTTTTGACTACCCTATCGGTGTCAATATCGGCAAGAACAAGCTGACGCCGGAAAATATCGCTCTGCGCGACTACAAAAGCCTCTTTGAGACTTTCAAAGATCATGGAGACTACATCGTCATCAATATCTCCTCACCCAACACCCCGGGACTCAGAGACCTACAGAACGAGCAGTTCATCAAAGATATCTTTGCAGCAGCCCAAGAGATCACCAGTCAGCCCGTTCTGCTCAAGATCGCACCCGACATGACCCCAGA
>JALVVQ010000195.1 GCA_027023325.1 Campylobacteraceae bacterium
TGTCATCTTCACCTCTCTCAAAACCAAGGAGGATCAAGGCTATGGCGCCATGTCTGATCACATGGTGGCACTCGTACAGCAGCAGGAGGGTTTCTTGGGATTTGAATCTGCCAGAGAAACCTTAGGAATCACAGTCTCCTATTGGAGAGATGAAGCCTCTATCCTTACCTGGAAAGCACAAATAGAGCATCAACAAGCACAAAAACTAGGGAAAGAACACTGGTATACTGACTACAAGATCCGTATCGCCAAGGTGGAGAGAGACTATGCGAAATAACCTATATTTAGCATTATTTACTGTACTTTTGCTGTCTGGCTGCATGGAGTATCTTGCTCCCAAACCTACTGTCAATGTCTACTACATACAAGACAATAATAAATCCAATTATCCACGCGTCAAGACACAAGGGGAGCATGTCAGTATTAGCTCTCGTCCCGAAAAAAGCATTTCCAAGAAGATACAGCTCTATTTTGTCTACAAAGATGGCTGTCCTGCCTGCGAGCAGATGAAGCAGACCATGCGAAGGGATGATATCGAGGTGATACTAGATAGAGATTTTGAGGTCACCCGTGTCAATATTCGTGACAAAGCTGCTCTCCCCAAAGTCTGGATGAGACCCATGCGATCACCCACGCTCTATTTCTTGGATCAAAAGCAGGAAGAGCTGATCTCCAGTATTCACAACATGTCTGCACACAGGTTCAAGGAGACACTCAAAGAGGCAATCGAAGCCAGAGACCTCAAGTAAGCTATGCCCAAACGCATTGACGAGGTCATCACTACTCTCAATCATGAGCGCTTCTTTATAGACAAGCAGATCATCACCGTATCCCTGCTAGAGAAACAAGGGCACTGTAATCAAAACTACCTCCTGCACACAACACAAGCCCTCTACCTCCTTCGTCTATTTGGAGAAGAGCAGAGAGACAGGGCACTGGAATACCGCCTCCAGCAGCTTGCTTTCCTTCATGCACTGGCACCCGAGCCTTATCTACTCGATCTTGATGCTGGCTTTATGGTCTCTGCCTATAGTTCTGGAATACACAAACAAGCCCTCTCTGAGCCGCAGCTTCAAGCACTGGCAAAATGTTTGTCCGTACTGCATCGTATTCCCATACAAAAAGAGCAGATTCCCTCTCACGAAATCCTACGCCACCCCGATGCCTCTACCTATGAGCCCGTACTCTGCCACCACGACCTCAACCCCTACAATATTCTCTGGCAAGGCAACACGCCTACACTCATAGACTGGGAATATAGCAGCATCAATGACCGCTATTTTGATTTGGCCTCTATCGTAGTAGAGTTCCATCTAGACCAACCAATGTCTAATCTTTTTTTGGAAAGTTATTTTCAAGATACAGCAATTATGAACGACAGCAAACTTTCTGCTTACAAAAGACACTACCAGAAACTATGCGCACAGTGGTGGCAAGAGAAATGCCCTTTAGGTGGCAGGTAGACAAAAGAGCCATACTTTCATACTTCTGCTCTTTTCGTGTCAGATAGAAACATCCTCACTGTTTTTTGACGAAGATACGAAAAATACTCTTTTATTTTGAAACTATTATGCAATAATTTTATAATGCTTGTCTCTGCATCAAAAGGGAAAGTATAAAAAATCATCCTTTCAAACAAAGGACGCGAGGTGATCACGACAGCGTGATCCATATATCATCGAGAAAAGGAAGAACTATGAAGAAAAGCTTTATCACATCACTGGTCGCAGTCTGTGCAGCCACCTCATTGGCCTATGCGGGCACAAGCATCAGGGTCTCTGTGCCCTCTTATGGTGACAGCACCAAACCCGCTTTTGAGCGCATTGTCGCTGACTTTGAAAAGGCTAATCCCGATATCAAGGTCAATCTAGAGGTAGGTTCATGGTCTGCCTGGCAGCAGAAGCTTCAGACGGACTTTTTCTCAGGTGGCAATGCTGATCTGATCTACAGTACCAGAGGCTGGGTGCCCACCTATGTGGCCGGAGGCAAGCTGGAGGCACTTGATAGCCATCTGTCTGCTGACTTCTTGGCACAGTTTCCCAAATCTCTGATCGAAGCTGCCAAAGTCAATGGCAAACTCTATGCGCTCCCCAGTGTCACTAGTGCCAGAAATCTCTATGTCAACCTAGACCTACTCAAAAAAGCAGGGGCAAAAGTACCCAAGACATGGGATGAGCTCAAAGAGACAGCCAAACTGGTCTCTGAGAAAACAGATGCAGCAGGCTTTGGTATCCAGGGTAAAGAGGTGGAGATGGAGAAGTATTTCTACTATATTCTTTGGAATATGGGTGGCTCAGTACTGGATAAGGTCGTAGACGGTACCAAGTCTATGCTCGATGCTCCCGAAGCGATCAAGGCAGCCAAA
>JALVVQ010000196.1 GCA_027023325.1 Campylobacteraceae bacterium
ACAATACAGACCCCACACACAAACTGGTAGATATCTCAGAGGCCAACAGCCCAGAGCTGGACAATGCCTCAGGACACAACAGCGGGCACATCAACAATCTCTTCTTCGCTGGAAACAAAGACACACTGCTCTCAGCTGACACGAAGGACTACAGTGGTGTATCAACTGGATTTGAAGTGACCAATATCTCAGCAGCATCTGCATCGTCTATGACCGCCGATGTCAAAGCACAATAACAAGGAGCATAGCATGAAAAAACTAATCACCATAAGCCTATTGACCTCTCTGGCACTCTATAGCAGTCAGGCCTTTGATGGCAGTATCACTCTTACGCAAAACGACAACAGCACCATTTCTGGCAAGCTCATGGGCGACCCTTGGTTTCACTATGTAGAGACTGGTGGCGAGATAGCAGTTTATAATACAACGAGTCACAACTATGAGTATGCCAACCTAGATACCACAGGCACAATCCCTAAGCTTGTACCCTCTGGCGTCAAAGTAGGATTAGCCGGAGCACATGATAATATCACCCCTGCCCAACTCATACAGGCTAGGGCACAAGCTAGAGCAGCCACTGTCGGTGCAGCTGCCGGTGTAGCGTTGAAAGGAATGATAGGGGGGAAAATCTGGTATATGGTCTATGATGATGCTGACCTTGGCAAGCAGATGTACACCATCTCTGTCAATGCAGATGTAGACAATATGAAAGAGCAGCGCATCATGCCTACTGGCAGCGTGCTCAAATCTCATCCTCTCTCTGTCACTGGATCAAAGCTCAATGTAGATGGCGGACAGTTCTATTTCAAGACATTTACACAGATGCAGGGATATCTGGAGGTCAAGGAGTATAACATCATTAATGGCACCAATGTGCTAAACAGGATAGTCAGGTGGTACGACAATCAAACCGATGCGACCACCTATTACAACTCACTCTAAAGGATCTGAGATGAAATACAACTATCCTACCCCAATTCAAATGCTCTTTGCATAGGCAACAATGCATCAATTGCAGCAGAGTTTCTTGCAACTTCAAATTGGAGGGGGGCTCTAGCTCAGAAAAGAGCCGCCCTATGCTGACTTCGCTACAAAGTGTAGCCAGAGATAGCCAAACACTCCTGCAAAAAGTGAAGCTGATAAGATGCCGACTTTTGCTTGAAAAACCAGTTCCGGCGTATTGATAAATGCCAGATCTGCCACAAATATCGACATAGTAAAGCCTATACCTCCGAGAAATGCCACACCAAAAACCTGGCTCATTGTGCTGCCTTTGGGCAGGGTGGCTATCTTGAGTTTGATCGCCAGCCACACGACGCCAAAAATACCCAATACCTTGCCGATGACCAGCCCCATAATCACACCCAGAGAGACAGGTGTCATGATGGTAGAGCCTATGGAGCCAAAATCTATCGTGATCCCGGCATTTGCCAGGGCAAATAGAGGAATAATGATCAATGCTACGGGCAGGTGCAGTGTGTGCTCCAGTCTTGCTGCGGGAGTGCCTATGTCGTTGATATTTTCCTGGAGTCTGAGGAGTATGGCCTTTTGTCTCTCGCTCATCTCCTCCTCGTGGCCTATGGAACAAGTGTCATATTCATTTAGCAATACCTTTGCATCTTCTCGAAAGCTTCCTGGTACACGCTTGGGTCGGGATGGGATAGCAAGGGCGGCGATCACTCCTGCGATCGTCGCATGTACGCCTGATTCGAGCATAAAAAACCACAGCAGGATACCCACGATAAAATAGGGCAAGATCATATGGATACCGAAGCGATTGAATGCCACCATGATCAAAAAAGAAGCAGCAGCCAAAGCCAAAGGCAACATATGGATCTGCTCCGTATAAAAGAGTGCGATCACCAAGACCGCACCCAGATCATCTACAATAGCCAGCGCAACCAAAAAGGTCACCAATGCCGCAGGTACTCTCTTGCCTAGAAGTACCAAGGCAGAGATAGCAAAAGCGATATCTGTGGCCATGGGTATCCCCCAGCCCTCTGCTCCGGGTGTCCCCGATGTCACAGAGAGATAGATCAACGCAGGAAAAGCCATGCCTCCTACAGCTGCGAGGATAGGAAGGAGTGCTACCTTGATGTTGGAGAGTTCGCCTACGAGTATCTCTCTTTTGATCTCTAAACCAATGACGAAAAAGAAGATGGCCATCAAACCATCATTTATCCAGTGGTGGATGGTATGGGAAAATTCCCAGGAGCCCACATTGAGCTCCACCTTGGTATGAAAAAAATCTGCATAGCTTTCTGTCAGCGGCGAATTGGCAAGTACTAATGCCACAAGCGTCATGCACATCAAGATCATGCCTGTGGTGGTCTGAGCATGCATAAAGCG
>JALVVQ010000197.1 GCA_027023325.1 Campylobacteraceae bacterium
CACAGAGACTCGGCATCGAGGTGATCGCTGTGGACAAGTACGACAATGCCCCTGCCCATCTGGTCGCCAACCGTAGCTATGCTATCGATATGCAGGATAAAGCCGCTGTACTCGAAGTGATCGAAAAAGAGCAGCCCAGCTATATCCTTCCAGAGGTCGAGGCGATCTCCATCTCTGCGCTTTTTGAAGCAGAAAAGCGGGGCTTTCATGTCATTCCTAATGCTGAGGCAGTCAACAAGACCATGAACCGTAAAAATATTCGCGTCTTTGCAGCTGAGGAGCTAGGCGTGAAAACATCTGGTTTTGAGTTTGTCACCACCCTTGAGGGACTCAAAGAGGCAGCAGAGCGTATGGGCTTTCCCTGTGTCATCAAGCCTGTGATGAGCTCTTCTGGCCATGGACAAAGCATCGCCAAGACAGCAAATGATATAGAAAAATCATGGGAGATAGCCAAAGAAGCCAGAGGAGATGCCAGCGAGCTGATTGTCGAGGAGTTTGTGCCGTTTGACTATGAGATTACCCTACTCACTATCCGTAATGAGACAGGTACAGTCTTTTGTGATCCTATCGGTCATATACAGAGAGATGGTGATTTTGTCTTATCCTGGCAACCCATGCAGATGAGTGAAGCAGCCCTGCAAAAAGCCAAAGAGATCGCCAAGGCCGTAACTGATGGTCTGGGTGGTCGTGGTATCTTCGGGGTAGAGTTCTTCGTCAAGGGAGAAGAGGTCTACTTCTCAGAGCTTAGCCCCCGCCCCCACGACACAGGCATGGTCACACTCATGACACAGAGTCAGAGTCAGTTCGCCCTACATGTGAGAGCAGTACTGGGACTTCCGCTAGACTATACAACCTATGGTGCAGGTGCCTGTGGTGCCTACAAGGCCAAAGGTGAAAGCGACAACCCTACACTGGAGATCCCAGACAGTGCCTTCTCTGCCAACAGCTTCGTCAGGGTCTTTGGCAAACCAGAATCTCATGTGGGGCGCCGTATGGCAGTAAGCCTCGTGCTTGACGAGGATGTCGAGCGTGCCAAAGAGCGCGCGACAGAGATCGTGGAGGGTATCAGCGACCGATAACCAGATATACAAACAACCAACAGTGAAAATCTTGTGTCGCGTAGGGTGTTGCACGACTTAGCATTTAGTGCTTCGCATGTACTGCATTTTAATGCTTGTGCCCCCACAACATCAAAAATATCGCGTAGCAAAGTAAAATATCGAGCAGACCAATGGGTACATGTAGAGAATTTTCGTTAAACAAAACCCACTATAATGCCATCAAAATAACGATACACACAAGGAAGAAACCATGAAGTTTATTTCACGCGTCCTCCTCCCCCTCCTTCTCTTTGCTTATATCGCCGTCGAAACCTATGCCAAGCTTCACCATACCTCCATTTGTGGTACCACCGGATGCGAGCTGGCAGGCGAACTGCTGAGATTCAACAGTCTCTACCTAAATTATTTTGGTGCGGCAGGGGCACTATTTATCACCCTGTTTGGCTGGCTCTCGCTACGAAGAAAAATATTTGAAACACTCTTTTTCATCACACTGTATGCTGCCATTGCCTTTGAGTCCATCATGATCTCCTACCAGCTTCTCGCCAACCCTGAGCCCTGCATCTTCTGCCTGGGTGTCTATGGTGGGCTGCTGCTGATCGCACTTCTTTCCCGTTGGCGATACCTGCTGTATGCACTCCCGGCAATTGCGGCACTGTTTGTCTCTATGGGTGCACTAGCATTGACAGCCAATCGCTCCATCATGACCGAGGATGGCACCTATCTGATAGCCTCCAAGACCTGCCCTCATTGCAAAAATGTTAAAAACTACTTTGCCAAATCTGCTATAGACTATACCAATATCAGCATCAAGGATGCCAATGCCAGATTTTTCATCAAACAGCTTGGCATCCATACTATTCCAGTGCTGGTGATCAAAGAGAAAAACCACACCACCATACTCAAAGGGGATCAACGCATTATTGCCTATTTTGACAATGAAGGGAAGAAAGAGACAGCAACAGAAAGCGATGACACAAATCCTGTAGGCATCTACAACCAGGAAGAAGGGTGTAGTGCCTCTATACTTCAGGATACAGGGTGTAGTGAGACTTCGGAAGTACCTCTACAGTGACACGACAGCAGAGGATGACTCTCTCGCACCGTGACACGCACTTGATTATAGTACTCAGGAGGCTGTCGAACTCCTAGGTCAAACATACTACTGCAAAGGCTAAACAACAATGAACATTACACTACTTGATAGAGAAACCCTGGGAGATGATCTGGATCTCACACCACTAGAACATCTCGGTACCCTTACCATCTATGACAGTACT
>JALVVQ010000198.1 GCA_027023325.1 Campylobacteraceae bacterium
TCCATAAGGAGCATTTTGGAGGGGACTTTCAGCCCAAGAAAACCTTCAGGGAGTCCTTTCTTTGTCTTGACGATAGGATAAGTCCAGTTGGTAGTAGGAATAATGTCTTGGAAGGTATCGGAGAGCATAAACTGTAGGAATTTCTGTGCGAGTGCTTTGTGCTGGCTGCTTTTGAGCATGGCTGCTACTTCGATCTGTCCATAGTGGCCCTCTTTGAAATCCGCTGAGAAATAGTTGGTCTTTCCTTCTGCAATGATGTGATAGGCAGGGGAAGTAGTGTAGCTCAGTACCATATCTGCTTCACCTTTGAGGAAGAGTCCATAGGCCTCAGACCAGCCTTTGGTGATAGTGAGGATATGCGGGGAGAGTCGCTTCCAGTACTCAGCTGCCTTGTCACCGTAGATCGATTTGATCCAGAGCAGTAGTCCAAGCCCTGGTGTAGAGGAGCGGGGGTCTTGGATGACGATTTTGAACTCTTTGGGCATCGCTGCCAGTGCTTCAAATGAGTCTGGGGCTTTTGGTGTACGGTTCTTGTCGTAGACAAAGGCAAAATAGCTGTAGTCAAAAGGCACAAAGCTGTCGTCACTCCAGTCGGTGGGCAGTATGGCTCTGCTCGTGTCGACACTATGCTTGGCAAACAGTCCTGTCTCTTTGGCTGTTTGTGCGATAGAAGTATCCAGCCCGAGAAGGATATCTGCCTTGGTTTTGGCACCTTCGAGCTGGATTTTGCGCAGTGAGCCGATAGCACTAGAAGAGGGGACAAATTTGAGGATGCAATTGTTCTCTTTTTCAAAAGCCTCCTTAATCTTGGGTGCTGGCCCCCAAGAGGCAGCAAAGGAGTCGTAGGTGTAGATAGTGAGGGTGGGTTTGTCTGCTGCATGCAGTGTGATCGATGCCAAGAGCATGGCGGCAATGCGTATGAGTGTCTTTTTCATGTGTGTCCTTAGTGTATAGTGGTACAAGGAGAAGGATAGTGAATGTCTATCTAGGGATAAACGCAGTACCTCTTCCTTACGCCAGTGTTATCTGGTTCAAGTTCAGCGGGTAGGTCATACATGCATAACAATGTCATGTTGCCTTCTCAGCTTATAGCACCCCGAGAGAGTTGAGATAACAATATAACACATTAGGATAAAAATGTTCTTAAGCGGGCTATTTTATCTTTCGGACAAAGAGCCCACCCAGTATCATTGCCAAGGCGACCCAGACAGTGATCTCAGGCACAGAGCCGAAAAATACCCATGCCCAAAAGATCGCAAACAGCGGAATGAGATAAGAAACCTGGGACATGAACTGTACCCCTGTTCTCTGTACGAGCTGGATGCGTATGATGGAGGCGAAGGCGGTGGGAATGATAGCGAGATAGAGTATGGTCAGGAAGGGGGCGCTGAGGAGGGCAGCACTGTCAAAAGGTACGAACCAGACAAAAGGCAGCATCCATACCGAAGCGGTCAAGAACATTGAGCCTGCACAGACGAGTGTATCGATGTGGCTGAGTTTGCGAATCATCAGTCCAGAGGAGACATAGCCTATGGTTGCGATGAGGATTGCCAGCTTGCCATAGAGACTGTGGTGTTCGCCTTTGAAAAAATCCTCCCCAAAGAGGATAAATACGCCTGCAAAGCCCAAGCCAACACCGACAAGCTTGAAGGGTGTGATCTTCTCATCGTGGGTCAGCCAGTGTGCCATGATCAGTGCCACAAAAGGCCCAATTGCCAGTAACACGGCTGCGGTGCTGGCACTCACATACTGCTGTCCCCATGAGATGAGATAGAAGGGCAGGGCATTGTTGATCAGTCCCAGTAAGACGAGCAGCGTCCAGCTGTTGCGGTCTTTGGGCAGAGGGAGTCGCTTGAGCCAGATGAAGAGCCATACGACCAGCGTAGCGATCAAGATACGGTAAAACGCTACGATCAGAGGGTGAAATGCACTCAGTGCATACCCAATCCCCACAAAAGCACTCCCCCAGATCGCAGAGAGGAGCATCAGCCAGAAATAGTCGATAGGGGTAGCGTTTTGGATGGTTTTCATGAGGAGAGTATAGCGGATTTTTGTTATGGTCTTGAGGAGATTCAAGGCTAGAATTTAGCTCTTTTGGGAGATTGCTACTGTGAAGTCACCCTCCATGTAGTCTTCTTTTATCTGTACTTTTGCATCCAACGCTTTGCAGATCTTCAAGATATCATGAGGTGCCCAATAGCTAAACTCTCCTGCACGCTCTTTGCCGCACAACAGATTGAAGACAAAACCTTTACGGCTCTTTTCAAAACACCGTTGTATGAAAATGCGTGTCTCTATGTGTGTCAAAAGATTCATGGAGCCGCTGGCTACATAC
>JALVVQ010000199.1 GCA_027023325.1 Campylobacteraceae bacterium
CGATCAATATGGCGACAGATGCGGTGAGTGTACAGTCAGTACTTTCACAATTTAAAGGTATCCCGCACCAGACAAAAGTCTTGATAGAGGGGGAGTCATTGGGCAATGATGCCACAGCAGTAATCGCTTTTTTCTTTATCGGATTGCCTTGGATGCGTAGTGGAGATATGACTTTCGGTACTGCGGCACTCTCGTCACTCAAAGTCTTTTCATTCAGTGCACTGTTGGGGCTTTCTATTGCAGCCGCATTTTACCTGATCATGAAGCTATTCAGTGATAAGCGTAGTGAGTTTTTTGCATTTGTGGTGGAGGCCTACAGTGCCTATGTCCTGGCAGAGCACTTTCATATTAGTGGCATCTTGACGCTGATTGTGGCAATTATTGGCACCAAAGTCTTTATTGACATCGATATAGAGAACCAAAAAGAGGAGCTCTCTGCCAGTGGCTTCAGTCGCGCTTTTATGAAAACAAAACTCAGTAAATTTGTAGCCACGACCAATGAGCGTCTGGCATATATCTATGAGATGGCATCGGAGTTTGGCTATATCGCGGCAGCCATGATCTTTTTTGTGTTGGCAGAGATGGTGGATTTTAAGATTCTTATCCAATATTGGAAAGAGATACTGATCATGTTTGGGATTACCACGGTGATCAGAGCTCTCTCTATGGCAAAGTTTGCTTTTTTAGGCGCCAAATCCAAACACATAGAGCCAGTGGGGATCGAGGGTTGGTTTATCCTTACTTTTAGTGGTATGAAAGGGGCACTCTCTATTATTCTGGTACATATGTTGCCTCATGATATACCGTATCGAGAGATGTTTGAGGCTGTGACGATCGGCGTGGTCGTGTTGTCGATTTTTGTGTATGGACTGACACTTTGGTACTACTTTATGTTTGTCAAGCCGACTGAAACTGATGTGCCCAAGGAGGCAAGATGATATTTACAGATAGAGAAATAGATAGCGCACTAAAGATACTCCATGAAGAGGTGGTGCCTGCACAGGGATGTACTGAACCTATCGCCATCGCCTTTGCAGCAGCAAAGGCCAGAGAAGTGATACCCAAAGAAGAGATTATCCGGGTGGTGATCCATGTCTCAGGTAATATCATCAAAAATGTCAAGAGCGTGGTAGTACCCAACAGCGGTGGCATGGTAGGCATAGAGGTCTCGGCTGTGATGGGATTTATGTTTGGTGATGCGAGTAAAGACCTGATGGTGATCAATGATATCACTGAGGCGCAGATGGTACAGGTGCGCGCGTTTATGGAGGCTGCTACGATTGAAGTCGTACATGTGGATACACCGGAAAAACTTTATATAGAGGTGGAGCTCTATAGTGAGAACAGGTGTGGCAGTGTAGAGGTCAAGCACTTCCATACCAATATTACCAAGATCAAACGGGATAAAGGCGTGCTTGTTTCGCAAGCCTGTAATGACAAGGTATTTAATACCCCCGAAGAAGAGAGAAGTCAGCTCAGTATCAAGATGATTTATGAGCTGGCAAAAGTGATTGATCTGGAGCGTATAGAGCCATTGATGTCCAAAGTGATCAGGCTCAACTCCAGAATCGCCAATGAAGGACTGGCAGGGAACTACGGTATCAATATTGGTAGTGTGATCCGGGAGCATATAGAGAATGGCTTTTATGGCAATGATATCCGAAACCGTGCAGCCTCTTTTGCAGCAGCGGGCAGTGATGCACGGATGAGCGGCTGTGATCTGCCAGTGATGACTACCAGTGGCAGTGGCAATCAAGGCATGGCGGCTTCTCTTGCGCTGATTGAGTATGCGAGTTTTTTTGAAAAGGAGAGAGAGCAACTCATTCGGGCACTGTTCTTCTCTCATTTGAGTACGGTACATATCAAGACCAATGTCGGAAGACTCTCCGCCTACTGCGGGGTGATTTGTTCTGCTGCTGCAGTGAGTGGTGCGCTTTGTTTTATGGAGAGGCATAGTTTTGAAGTGGTCTCACACGCTATTGCCAACACGCTGGGTGATGTCTCCGGTATCATCTGCGATGGTGCGAAAGCCTCCTGTGCGATGAAGATCTCTACGACGATCTATGCAGCGTTTGATTCCTATCTACTGGCTACGCATGGAGAGTACATGCATGGTGGTGATGGCATTATTGCCAATGATATAGAAAAAACACTGGAATATGTGGGTAAGCTAGCAGGAGACGGTATGAAGATCACAGATGAAGTAATCATTGATATCATGAGCCATAATTACAGAACTCCTTAAACTGGGTATAATACAAAAAATCCTTTCAGTAGGCTCAGAAATAATAGAATAAAAAGGCAAGATATGTTTGTGGACAGTGTAGAATTGA
>JALVVQ010000200.1 GCA_027023325.1 Campylobacteraceae bacterium
CAGAGGATCGGCTATTCCAAAGTAATGATTGTTGATTTTGATGTCCACCACGGCAATGGCACGCAAGATACTTTTTATGCTGATTCCAGTGTCTTTTACTTCTCGTCTCATCAGGCTTTTGCCTATCCGGGCAGCGGAGAAGAGAGGGAGCAGGGTATAGGAGAAGGCAGAGGCTACACCGCCAACCACCCCGTGATGCCAGACAGTGGAGACAGAGAGATACTGGAGATATATGAAGAGGCACTACCAAAAGCAGTGCAGCAGTTTTCTCCGGATATCATCTTGGTCTCTGCCGGCTATGATCTGCATGAAAGTGACCCTCTGGCACAGCTGCATGTGAGTACAGAAGGCATTAAAAAAATCGTTCGTCACATAGTGTGCAGTGCAGAGGTACCTTTTGTGTTTTTTCTTGAAGGTGGATACGAAGTCGACGCATTGGCCAAAAATGTCACTGTCACAATAGAGGAGATGCTGCGATAGACATCAAGATAGAAAGTTGTTAGACAAAAGTGGCTATAATCATCTCTATATTATTTGGAATTCAAGATGAAAAAAACCGCTATTTTACTTTTTGTGGTGCTGGTCTCTATGCTTCAGGCAGAAAAACTGGAAATCACAGCAGATAAATTTATCGCCAAGGATGCAGAAAAAATGGTACGCTTCCTGGGTCATGCACAGATTATCCAGGGAGAGACGCGTGTGCGTGCATCTCGGGTGATTGTATACTTCAACGAAGACAACAGTACCCAGAAGTACAGCGCACTTGGCGGGGCACACTTCCGTATCAAAAAATTAGAAACTGACTATCGGGGGAGCTGTAATGAAATGCATTATCTCCCCCAAAAGAAACTCTATATCCTCAAAGGCAATGTCAAAGTGAAAGATCAGAAAAACAAGCGCACTATTACCGCATCCGAGGTGAAGATATACAGCACTACAGGTGCATTTACCATAGAAGGCAGTAAAAAATCTACCGCCAAACTTACCTTTGAGATGAAGTAGGAAAACCATATGCAAAACCCAAGAGTCGTCAATTCATCATTTATTAAATCTGCGCAAAGTATCGCAGATTCACTGGATGACAGTGTCAGTGAGGTAGTCTATATCGGTCGATCCAATGTCGGAAAGAGCTCGACAATCAATACCCTGGCGCAGCGCAAGAATCTAGCCAAAAGCTCCTCGACCCCAGGTAAAACCCAACTAATCAATTTCTTTGAGATCGAGTACAGGGTAGGTGAGACGCCTTATTTTCTGCGCTATGTGGATTTGCCAGGATTTGGCTATGCCAAAGTCTCCAAAAGCCTCAAGCAGATCTGGCAGAAAAATCTCGTGGAGTTTATAGAGAAGCGTGTCTCTATCCGTCTCTTCATTCACCTGCGTGATGCCAGACACCCTAATGCCAAGATTGACAATGAAGTAGAAGAGTATATCCAAAGCTTTATTCGTCCCGACCAGCGATATTTGGCACTTTTTACAAAAATTGACAAGCTGAACACCAAAGAAAAAACAGCACTCAAGAAAAAATTTCCCGATGCTATTTTTATCTCCAACTCTAAGAGGACAGGGGTAGAGAAAGTGCATCAGGAGATACTGAAAACCATATTCGGAAGCGACACAGTATGAAGCTTGTCAAAGCCAATCTAAGGGATATTCCGGAAATGCTGCATCTGGTAGAAGCAGAGGTCAAGAGTGGTGTGATACTCGACCGCAACGCCGAAGAGATTGCTACCAATATCCGATCTTATGTGCTGGCAAAAGAGGAGGGAAAACTGCTAGGCTACACGGCACTGCATGTACACTCCCCACACCTGGCAGAGATACGGAGTCTCATCGTTGATGAGGCATACAGAGGCAGAGCCGTAGGTAAAAAAATGGTCACCTTTGCACTGGAAGAGGCTGAGGCTTTGGGGCTCTCCGAGATATTGGTCCTCACCTATTTGCCGAAATTTTTTCTCAAAATAGGCTTTGAAGAAATTGCCAAAGAGAGTATCCCGGAACAGAAGATCTGGGCAGACTGCATCAAGTGTATCCATTTTCCTGTCTGCAATGAAGTCTCCTTGATGTATCGTATCGATACCAAAGGATAGGTAGCGTGACAAGCAAGGTCTTATGGCTACTTTTCTGGATAACAATAGGCTGCTTCGTGCTGCTGTATCCAATACTGATCTCCATGTATGTATTTTTGCCGCTTTTTATTGGGCTGGCTGGCTATATGGTCATTTGGGGTATAGATGGTCATGGGGTGCGCTACATCTGGTTTCCTCTGCTGTATCTACTCAATCTGGAGGCGAACCTTTCGCTACCTATGTTTCTCTCTCTACTAGCG
>JALVVQ010000201.1 GCA_027023325.1 Campylobacteraceae bacterium
AGACAAAGGGATTACCTCTACGAATAGACTTTTCCAGATGCGCAACGATGAAAAAGAGTATCCAGAAAGAGAGTACGGCTGTGTTGATGGAGATGTGTTGTTTTTTGGTGTTTGGCTTGAGTGCCAGTAGATAAAAGAGGATAAAAGAGAAAACGAAAATCAAAAGATGCTTGATGAGATAAGGCTTGTACTGTAGCCAAAATTCATAACTTTCCTGAGTGTTTGTAGAGAGTATGGATTTCATGACCATCATCTCGTCCTGAGCCACACCAAATATATCTCTCATCCCTGCATGAAAGCTGAGATTGGCAAACAATACAAGGGAGACAAAAAGGAGTATCCACCTGAGCAGCGGAGAGTGATATTTGCTAGCAAGCGCAGAGAGCAATCCTATCGTAGACATACCAGTGATAAGCAGTTTCCCTGCTCTGGAGTAGTTGATAAAGTCAAGCAGATAGAATGCAACAGGGAATGTCCCAAATAATAATGCACTGATGAGAGGTCTATTGCTAAGCATACGAATCAGTCCGCAGGCATATAGTTTTTTTCTTTCTCTGCCTTGGCTTTGGCGCGCTTTTTCTTCTCTTCCATCTGTATCGCATCTCTCAGCTCTTCCTCATTGTCGAAGCGAGCACCGTCTATGAATTTGGACTGGTCATCAAACTGCCCGGTGCGGATGCCCCAAATGAGGGCTGCCAGCCCCAGAGCCCCAAGGAAAGTAGAGATACCTATCATCATCGTTATGATTGATCCACTCATGTTTTTCTCCTCCATTTGATTCTGCTTGAGTTGGCGACGACTACCAGTGAACTGAGACTCATGGAAAGTGCCGCGATCAGTGGGGTAACATGGCCTGCGACTGCCAGAGGCACTGTGACGATATTGTACAGGATAGAGAAGCCAAGATTTTGCTTGACGGTTATGAAGGTGGTTTGGCTGATCTTAAAGGCGTCTGCCAGACGCTCCAAACTATCATCGAGAAGTACCACATCACTCACCTCTATAGCGATATCTGCACCACTGCCCATGGCACAGGCGATGTCGCTTTTGGCTAGGGCGATGGCATCGTTGATCCCATCTCCTGCCATGACCACGATCTCTCCCTCTTCATGAAACTCGTCAATCAAAGATGCTTTGTCTGTGGGCAGCAAAGAGTGGTAGACTGTCTCTATCCCGACACTGCTAGCGATGCTGTGTGCACTTGCTTCATGGTCGCCAGTAAGCATGACGATCTTGAGCCCTTGTGTCTGAAGTGCTTTGATTGTCTCTTTCGCAGATTTTTTGATACGGTCTTGCAGCTCAATAGTGGCAGTGACCTTTCCTCCCTGCGCAAAGAGAAAGAGAGTATGCTCACTTTGGAAATCTGTCTCTATGCCCAGCGAGTGCATCAAGGAGGCATTACCGCCTGCCAGTGACTGTGCTTTGCCTTTGGCTGTGATGCCTTTGGCGTCGATACTCTTGATATCACTGATGAGGGGTACGGTGAGATCAGGATAGAGAACATGTAATTTTTCTTCTATGCCTTGGCTGACAGGGTGATTGGAGCTCTGTACCAGTGCCAGTAGGAGAGCAGGATCAAAGCCTTCGTAGGCATGTAAGTGGATGACGCTGGGTTTACCTTCGGTGATGGTACCAGTCTTATCTAGTGCCAAGAGGGTGCTTTTTGCCATGGTTTCCAACATGCGGGATTCTTTGAAGAGGATACCGCGTTTGGCAGCACGAGAGACGCCGATGAGGGTAGCCATAGGGGTTGCCAGACCCAGGGCACAGGGGCAGGCGATGACGATGACGGCGATTGCAGTGATCAGAGCAGTTTCAAAAGAGCCACTGTGCCACTGCCAGAAGGCATAGGTTGCTAGAGCAATAGTTAAGATAGTCAGCGAAAAGTATCCAGAGATAGTATTGGCAAGCTGTTCTATATAGGGTTTTTTGGTAATGGAGTCACTGAGCATCTCGGTGATCGTATGCAGCAATGATTCCTCTGCGTGTTTGGTGACACGGTAGCGTACTACGGAATCCAGGCAGATGGTGCCGCTGAGTATGGTGTCTCCGGAGGCTTTATAGGTAGGCTCATTTTCTCCCGTTAGAGAACTCTCGTCAAAAGAAGCGGCACTGTTTTCCAAGATACCGTCTATGGCTACCTTCTCGCCTGGCTTGAGTTCGATAATGTCACCAATGGCTATATTTTCGACAGAGACCAGTGCTTTTTCACCCTCTTTGATGACAGTAGCCTCTGTAGGCATGGTGCCGATGATCTTATCCAAGGTATCGCTAGCCTGTTTTTTGCTCAGTACTTCCAGGTACTTTCCCACCAGGATA
>JALVVQ010000202.1:0-1410 GCA_027023325.1 Campylobacteraceae bacterium
ATATTTTAGATGCGATAGAGATTACAGAGTACAAAACCAAACGACTGTATATCATGGAGGCACAGGGGTATGTGTTGGCAGAGGATATCGTGGCTGATCACAACTCCCCAGAATATCCGACCTCTGGGATGGATGGCTATGCACTCAAGCATGCCGACATAGCTCTGGGCAGACTCAAGATCGCCAGTATCAATCCCGCAGGCTCTGATGAGAAGGAGACCGTGCAGCAGGGGGAATGTATCAAGACTTTTACTGGCTCACTTATGCCAGAGGGCTCTGATACGCTCATCCCTATCGAGAATGTCACAGTAGAGGGTGGGTATATTATCATCGATGAGCCTGTGCCCTTTGGCTTCTCTGTGCGAGAAGTCGGAGAGAACTACGCCAAGGACGAAAAGCTCATGGGCAAAGGGTCTATCATTGGTTTTCCACAGATAGGTGTGCTGGCAAGCCTTAATATCTCGGAGGTTACTGTCTATGATAAGCCACAGGTCGCTGTCCTCTCTACAGGGAGTGAGCTTCTCGATCTAGGAGAAGCGCAGACCAATGATGCACAGATACGCAGCTCCAATAACTATACCATAGAGTCCATCGTGGCCAAATATGGTGGAGACCCTCTGCATTATAAGTGTATCAAAGATGACAGAGAGACGATCTTCGATGCACTCTCTGAGGCATTGGAGGTGAGCGATATCGTTGTGACCACTGGTGGTGTGAGTGTAGGAGACTTTGACTTTGTCAAGGATGTGATCTATGAACTGGGCTGTGAGATCGTTCTGCGAGGTGTGCGGGTCAAGCCTGGGCAGCATATCATCATCGCACGCAAAGAGAATAAGTTTATCGTAGCACTGCCAGGCTTTGCTTACTCTTCTACGATTATGGCACTGGTGTATCTCGTGCCTTTGATGCAGAAGCTGCAAAACAGCTCCTTTTCGCTGCCTATGGTCAAGGCCACACTCAAAGAGCCTTTTGTCAAGCGTGCCAAGAAAGCAGAATTTACTGCCTGCAATCTCCATATCGAAGAGGGGCGCTATGTCGTGGACTTTGAAGGGAAGAAGACTGGCACTTCAGCTATCCTTACCAATATGCTGGGAGCGTTGGCATTGGTCTTTACCTCTGAAGAGGATCAAAGTGCTAGTGCCGGTGAAGAGATTGATGTGGTATTGCTCTAAAAGGTTCTGTACCCATGTGTGAGCATTGCCCTGACTCTGAGAAAGTGCGCCAGTTGTGCGACGGTCTGGCAGCCGCTGTTGATTGCCTCTTTGAGTAGTGCTCTGTTTGTCTTGATATTCATTTTGCATCCTTTTTAACAATTTCTACGAGAATTATACTTATTTTGTAAGAAAAATAGTAAAAATATGTCAAATTGTCATACTTTTAAGTATTTTTACTATAGAATATGTCCAATAA
>JALVVQ010000202.1:1420-2301 GCA_027023325.1 Campylobacteraceae bacterium
GAATTGGGCATCCCTCAGGCAACCTTTGCCACAATGAAAAAGCGCAATTCTATTCCTTATGAAGAGATTTTGCAGTTTTGTGCATACAAAAAGATCTCAGTCAACTGGCTCTTTTTTGATCAGGCGGTGGATATGCTGATCGAAGAGACCAACAAATTCTTTCAGATTCGTTATTTTGCGGATATCCGAGCCAGTGCGGGAGGTGGTGCTGAAGTCTTTGATGAGGCATACGAGACGATCACACTGGATGAGAAGATCATGCATAATATAGTTGGCATGGGCAATACAGAACTCGAAGCCATCCATGTAGATGGTGAATCAATGGAGCCTACACTACAAGATGGCTCGATTGTCTTTGTCGATAGGACGCAGACCAATATCAATAAAGATGGCATTTTCATCGCCTCCACAACAGCAGGCCTTTTCATCAAGCGGATCCGACAGCGAGCCGATGGCATGGTAGAGCTAATTTCGGATAACAAAAACTACTCTCCAGAGGTGTTGGCTCCGGATGAAGTAAGCATCGTCGGGAAGGTTGTAGGTAATATAGAGAGCCTGTAGGTTTGGCCGTGCCAAACGCTATGATGAAAAACCAATACTATGTTGCGTTTCTGGCACACGCTACACATCTGACTGACTCGGGCCTGATCTCCATTCGTCCTATTCCTATCTCTTCTTCACACTCGATACAGATACCAAACATCGGATGCTCTATGCGGGAAAGGGCATTGGTCAGTCTGGTCATGCGAAGCTGTGACTCATCGAGTACTTTGTGATTGACATGGCTCTCTCCCATAGCTTCAAGACGGGTAAGTCGTCCTAATCCACAGTCAGGAGAGATGGGCTTGGTCTTCTCTTTGAGTGTGTTGATCTGCTTTTGT
>JALVVQ010000203.1:0-8787 GCA_027023325.1 Campylobacteraceae bacterium
AGTGGTACCTCATTGTTTTTCTACTCTTGAGTGTTGGGTTGACTTATGCACACTATACACAAGGAGAAGATGGACTGTTTGAGAGCATGACGCATGCCTTCTTCACCATTTCCTCTATTTTGACAACCACAGGATTCGTCTCTGTCAATTATGAGCACTGGGGTACCGTGGCAACAGTACTTATTTTATTGGCTATGTTGGTAGGAGGCAATGCAGGCTCGACTGCTGGAGGGTTCAAAGTCAGCCGCTATGTGGTCTTGCTGAAAAACATGATGTTTCAGGTGCGTCGCCTTCTCCACCCCAAAGCCATCAGTTCATTGTATGTGGATGGCAACCGTATCACCTATGATACGCTGGGCGTGATTACCGGGTTTGCCTTCCTGTTTATTGTCAGCAATCTGATCTTGACTACCTATCTTTATGCACAGGGATATGACCTCATGACCTCATTGAGTGCAGCTATTGCCATGATCGGCAATATCGGTCCAGGATTTTCCAAGGTTGGCGCAGTGGAGAATTATCACTTCTTCACAAATACTGAAAAGTTGGTGATGTCCTTTTTTATGATCTTGGGTCGTCTGGAATTTTATACAGTGATGATGCTTTTCTCCCGAAGTTTCTGGAAGAAGTTTTAGCCCTATTACCCAGTGATGCTATTCCGCACTGATATGCTGTTCTCTGGCAGCCTGATTGTATTCAATATAGATTTTACTGGTAGTGAAGAGAAAGGTAGTAATCGCTGGTCCGATAATTGCGCCCCAAAATCCATAGCTGGTCATGCCTGCCAGGATCGAGAAGAAGATAATCATCTCGCCAACACTGGTACTGTTATGCAAAAGATCCTCTTTGATCACCTTGATGATGACAGGCTTGATCAAGGTATCCGCAACAATTGAAATCACAATGACCGAATAGAGTACGATAGCAATGGCCGCACTAGAACTTGTTTCACTCCAGCTAAAAAGAGCCAATGGCACCCAAAGCAAGGCACCTCCCACAATAGGAATCAGCGAAGCAAACCCATAAAGTACCCCAAACAAGAGTCCGTTGAAGCCAAAATAGCTGATAAAAAACCCAAACAGCATCCCTTCAAAAATCGCTGTCACAATAATAGAGTAGAAGACTACCTCCATAGTAGAAGAAACCTCATTGAGCATCTGTGCGCTCTTTTCTCTGGAGACAGGGATAAGTGCCTTGAGCAGGTCAAAGAAGCGGTCACTGTAATAGTTGATCGCAGCATAAAAGACAATGACAAGCAGTACATCTTTCAGAAATCCAAGACCCACGCTTCCCCACTTGGTCAGATAAAGTGAGATATCTTTTAGGTAGGGTGTAATCTCTTCGGCTTTGAGATATTCATTGGCAAGGTCACTGAGGTAAGGTACATCTTTGACCAATTCTTTGGCTTTGGCAACAATCAATCGAATGGTCTCTTGGTCTAACTGACTCAAATAGCCTACACCAGAAGTAGCGGCATACACAATCGGTGCCAAAATAAGCATAATCAGCAAAGCAACCATAATCAGTGTCGCCAGTTTCCCAGAATGAAATTTCTGTACAAAATAATGTGTCAGGTTAAAGGTAGCCATGACCATCAATGCCGCTACCGTAATGGGCAGCAAAAAGGGTGCATAGATGGAGTAGGCAGCCAACAATGCCAAAGCAAACAGTATCAGTACAATAGGAGAGGTCTTACTCAAAAAGACCTCCTTTATCTGCCTCTTCCGGCGGAGTAAGACGGAAAAGCGTATAGGTTTTAGCCGTAGCAATCCTCCCACGCGCCGTACGCTGGATATACCCATTGGCGATCAAATAGGGTTCAAGTACATCCTCTATCGTCCCTTCATCTTCACTCAGTGCTGCACCGATCGTACTGAGTCCCATAGGTTTTCCTTTGGCAGTGATCAGAAGTTCGAGCAGTTGTATATCCTGTTCATCAAAGCCGATGTCATTGACACCCAGTTCATCCAGTGCAAAACGCGCCCGCTCCAGTCCAATCTGATCTTCATCCATGACCTCGGCAAAGTCGCGTACTCTCTTGAGGAGTCTTAGTGCAATCCTTGGTGTCCCCCTACTTCTGCCTGAAATCTCTTTGGCGGCATGTATGTCTGCCACTTTTTCCAGTTTGTGGGATGCCTGCTGAATGATGGTTGCCAGCTCAGCAGGAGAGTAGAACTGCATACGAAAATGCATACCGAAACGCTCTCTGAGGGGGTTGGAGAGCATCCCTGCCCTGGTGGTGGCACCGATGAGGGTAAAGCGTGGCAAATCGATCTTGACTGTCTGTGCTGCAGGGCCACTGCCAATAATAATGTCCAGACGAAAATCCTCCATCGCAGGATAGAGAATCTCCTCGATAGCAGGGCTCATGCGATGGATTTCATCGATAAAGAGGATATCCCCCTCTTCGATATTGGTTAGCAGAGCCGCCAAATCACCTGCTTTTTCTATCATAGGCGCTGCGGTGGTCTTGATATTGGCACCCATCTGGGTGGCAATGATATTGGCGAGTGTGGTCTTGCCCAGTCCTGGAGGACCAAAAAAGAGGATATGGTCCAGCGCCTCCTCTCTACGCCTGCTGGCCTCGATAAAAACCCTGAGATTTTTTTTGATCTTCTCTTGTCCTATATACTCATCCCAGGTACTTGGCCGCAGAGAGACTTCGTAGCTGCTCTCATTGTCAAAGCGCTCTATCTCTACAATGCGCTCCACTAGCGACCTCCTAGGGGCTGAGTCAATAGTTTGCTAATAGGCGTAATTGTCATCTGGAAATTCCCGTGCTTTGACTTCGTCTCTATACTGCTGGAGTCCTTTGCGAATCAGTGCGGCACCGTCGCCATACTCCTTGACAAACTTGGGCTTGAAAGCTTCAAAAAATCCGAACATATCACTCCAGACCAGTACCTGCCCATCTGTACCTACACCTGCACCGATACCGATAGTGGGGATAGCCAGTGCCTGTGTGATGCGTGTGGCTGCTTCACTTTTCATGCCCTCAAGCAGCATAGCAAACGCACCTGCTTCCTGGAGCACCCTGGCATCTTCAAGAAGAGAAAGAATCTCCTCTTCACTCTTGCCTTGGATATAATAGCCTCCTTCGGCACGCACGGACTGAGGCTTGAGACCAATGTGGGTAATCACCGCGATACCGTTTTGCGTCAGATGTCGGACGATTTCTTCCTTCTCTCTGCCACCTTCTATTTTAATCGCTTGGGCATTGGTCTCTCGGTAGACACGCACAGCATTGGCAAGTGCCTGTTCTTTATTGGTATAGGTGCCAAAAGGCATATCAAAGACGATGAGCGGAAGTGTAGCACCATTGCAGACAGCCTGGGTATGGTAGATCATCTGATCCATGGTGGCAGAGAGTGTGTCTTCTTTGCCAAAAAAGCTCATATTGAGACTGTCTCCGACCAGTATCATCTCCACTTCACCATCAAACAGTTGGGCAAAGAGCGCATCATAGGCTGTGACCATAGTAATAGGCTCTTTTCCTTTGAGCTTTTGCAGGGTTTTGACGGTGACTTTTTTTTCTATTTTGGGTGTCTGTATACTCATCATTCCACTCTTTAAAAATTTATTTCTCATTTTATCTAAAAAATGTATAATATCGACACTACATTAACAAAACCAATATAAAGAGCATCAATGAAAAAACTGGTAGGCTATATCACGACAGGATTTCCCGATAGATACTTTACTGTAGACCTAGCAATGGCGATGGCTGAAGCGGGGGTAGATACGCTGGAGTTAGGGATGCCATTCTCTGATCCGGTGGCTGATGGTCCGGTGATCGAGCAGGCAAACCTTCATGCATTGAATGGCGGGTTCAAATTGAAGCATCTGTTTGAGGTCTCCCGAGAGATCACACCCGTGGTCGATACCCTGTGGATGGGCTATTTCAATCCTTTTTACCACAAAGGCATGGCGCATTTTATCGCAGAAGCCAAAGAGAGCGGTGTCAATGGATTTATCATCCCTGATCTGCCTTTTGAAGAAGCAGCACTTTACAAACCATTGATCGAAGAAGCAGACTTAAGCCTTATTGACTTTGTTGCCCCGACAGATTCTCCAGCACGGATTGCACAGATCACGGCAGAGGCGAAGAAGTTCATCTATTTGGTGGCCTATGCCGGCATTACTGGTACAGGCAAAAGCGAGGATCTACAGCCAATCATTACCGAAATCAAGCGCCACACAGAAACCCCGGTCTATGTGGGCTTTGGGGTAGACCAGCATACAGCCAAAGAGAAAGCAAAAGGGGTAGATGGCGTGATTGTGGGATCGGCCTTTATCAAAGTATTATTGGATGACCTATTGAACCACACCCAGAAAATTGCCAAGATTGCAAAGATCACCAAAGAGATCAAAGAAAAAATCAACGAATAGCAGGAGTTAACAAAAGAAGAGTATAATACTCCGAATTATACAGGCTACTTATGAGAAGCCTAGCAAAAGGTAGAGGTACATGGAACATTTTGTTTGGAATATCGATCCCAATATTTTTAAGTTTGGTGCTATTCAGCTTCGCTGGTATGGCGTACTCTTTGTCGCCTCTTTTTTTATCGGGCTAGAGATTATGAAATGGATCTACCGTAGAGAAGGCAAAAATCCTGCTGTATTGGAAAACTTTCTGGTATATGTGATCATCGGCGCAGTCGTAGGGGCACGACTGATGCACTGTTTTGCCTACGAGCCGGACTATTATCTCTCTCATCCGATGGAGATACTCTATGTCTGGAAAGGCGGATTGGCAAGTCATGGCGGGATGCTGGGTGTCATCATCGCACTTTACTTTTTTGCCAGACGCCATCAGGAGAGCTTCTGGTGGATGATCTCCCGAGCCACACTGCCAGGAATGGTAACAGCAGCCTTTGTACGGATAGGGAATTTTTTCAACTCCGAGATTTTGGGTCTCAAAACAGATGTCTCTTGGGCAGTGATTTTTAGCAGAATAGATAACTACCCCAGACATCCGGTGCAGCTGTATGAGGCGACGGCCTATTTCTTGATCTTAGGGCTGCTGCTTTGGCTCTATCGCAGAAGCACCTTTTCCTTTGCGACCAAGATACTTCCCGGTGCTTTTCTCTCTCTCCTTTTTACGGCACGCTTTCTTCTAGAGTACACCAAGACAGAGCAGGCTGATTATGCCACGACACTGCCTTTTACGGTAGGACAGATGTTGAGTGTACCTTTTGTGTTCCTTGGGATACTTTGGGTGATTTGGGCTTTTGGCAGTACAGCTAAAGCAGTACGATGGCAGCGTACGCATTAGGCATCGATGTAGGCTCTACCACAGTCAAATATGTACTGTGTGATGCCTCATTTGAGATCATTGCCAAGGCCTATACGCCTCACGATACCAAGCAGGCAGCCAAGCTACTGGAGCTACTGGAGACACTTTCGCAAGCGCATCCTGAACCCTTCGCAGCGATTGAGCGTGTCTATATCACCGGCTCTGGTGCCTCTCGTATCGCACCGACACTCAAAGCACGGTTTGTGCAGGAGGTCAATGCAGTGGTGCTGGCAGTCGAGCACCTCCATCCTGATGTCAGATCGGTGGTAGAGCTGGGCGGACAGGATGCCAAAGTCATCCACTTTAAAGAGGGTGAAGATGGCAAAAAAACAGCCACCACCGCCATGAATGACAAATGTGCTTCCGGTACGGGTGCCACGATTGAGAAATGCACCATGAAGGTGGGACTGGATCTGGAAGCCCTGCAACAGCTGCACTATAGCAGCGCAAAGCTGCATCATGTGGCTGCCAAGTGCGGGGTTTTTGCAGAGACTGATATCGTCAATCTGGTCAAGAGCTCTATCCCTGCTGATGAGATCATCAACTCACTGGCAGACGCAATCGTGATGCAGAATCTCACACTACTGACACGCGGCAATACCCTGATGCCCAAAGTACTGCTGCTGGGTGGTCCCAATACCTATCTACCCTTTTTGCAAGAGGCATGGCGAGAGCGTATCGCACAGCTCTGGGATGAGCGTGAGGTCAGCTATGATCCCAAGTCACTCGAATCATTGGTGATCGTCCCTGACAATGCACAGTACTACGCAGCCTTGGGTGCTGTGATCTTTGGTGAAGGAGAAGCCAATCATACCGAATCTTTCAGCGGATTGCTGCAGCTGCGCACACTGGTAGAATCAGGCGGGTTACAGGAGGAGAGCAGCGCAGACTTGCCTCTGGTACGCAGTGCCGAAGAGCTTGCAGCCTTCAAGGAGACCTATGCACTGGCGCCTTTTATACCGGTTGCTCTGGACGCACCGACTGAGTGCTTTCTGGGGATCGATGGCGGCTCCACCTCCTCCAAGGCCGTACTGGTAGACAGCAAAGGCAGGCTCCTGCTCAAAGTCTATCAGCTCTCCAAAGGCAACCCAATCCAGGATACCATTGAGCTATTGGAACAAATCAATGCTGCCGATACCCAAGGCTATTATCACATCAAAGGGATGGGAGCCACTGGCTATGCGGCTGATGTATTGGAAGGTGCGCTGGGTGCAGATGTCAATATCATCGAGACGATCGCCCACATGAAGAGTGCCCAGGCGGTTTTTGGAGAGGATATTGATGTGATCTGTGATATCGGTGGACAGGATATCAAGGTACTCTTCCTGGAGAACGGTATGATGAAAAACTTCCGCCTCTCCAATCAATGCTCTGCAGGCAACGGCACACTGTTGCAGTCCATGGCAAAACAGTTTGGTGTGCCAGTAGAGGGCTTTGCCGAAGTAGCATTTTCTGCGGTGCAGGCACCCAAGTTCAACTACGGCTGCGCGGTATTTCTCGATACAGACAGGGTCAATTTCCAAAAAGAGGGCTATAGCAAAGAAGAGCTCTTTGCAGGCATCGCCAAGGTATTGCCCAAAAATGTCTGGCAGTATGTCGTACAAGCTACCAATTTGGCAGCGCTTGGTAAACATTTTGTCCTACAAGGAGGCACCCAGTACAATCTGGCAGCACTCAAAGCACAGGTAGACTATATCAAGGCATTGGTACCCGAAGCACAGGTCGATCTGCATCCCTATCCCGGTGAGGCAGGTGCCTACGGGGCGGCGATCGAGGCAAGGGATGTGGTGGCGTGTAAAGGACAGAGCACTTTTGTGGGAATGGAGGAGGCACTGCAGTTGACCTATACCTCCCGCACCGATGAGAGTACCCGATGCCACTTCTGTCCGATGGACTGCTCCAGAACCTTTATTGACACCCAGACACCCCACTCTCCTACTGTGAGATATATTGCAGGGTTTAGTTGCGAGAATGGCACCGTGGAATCAGCAGAGGCTTTGGCAGAACTCAAAACAACCCAGCGGGCATTACAGAAGGATACCCCTGATCTGGTCAGAAAGGAGTCCAAAGAGCTCTTTCTCTCTCGCTTCACCCCTTCGCCTCTCCCCTCCAAAGAGACGACCGTGACCCAACAGCAGGTTAGACCTACATTGGGTGGCTGGGGGCCGACTTTTAGAAAAAAAGTACAGAGACATTTTCAGCGTAGCTCTTCAGAGGCGGCTGCCTATCGCCAGCAGCTACAGATCGCTATACCCAGAGTGCTTAATGCCTATTCGGTAGCCCCTTTTCTACGCACCTATCTGGAGGCACTGGGAGTGCCCGCTTCCCAGATACATTTCTCTGGCTTTACCAATGAGGAGATGTACCTAGAAGGCGCCAAATACGGTTCTGTCGATGCCTGTTTCCCTGCAAAGGTCGCGCAGTCGCATGTCTATAGCCTGCTTTTTGACAAGCGACACTATGATTATCTTTGGTTTCCTTCAGTGGTGACACTGTCAGGGTTTATTGATGATCCTCAGGCAGAGACTTCTTGCCCGATTGTTTCAGGTACCCCCAGGGTAGTCTATTCGGCTTTTGTCAAAGAGCAGGATCTTTTTGCCAAAGCAGGGGTGGAGTATATTGATGATACAGCAACCTTCGACAAGCCCAAGCTCCTCAAAAAAGAGCTCTTTTCTACCTGGGGAGAACGGCTTCGTATTACCCGCGATGAGAGTGACTGGGCAGCAGGGCAGGCAGAGATTGCACTACAGCAGAGCGAAACAGCCTTGGACCAAGAAGGCAGAAAGATGTTGGAGTCAGCAGAGGCAGAAGGAGAGATGGTTATCCTCCTCCTCGGTCGCCCCTACCACGCTGATCCGGGGATCAATCATGAGGTACTCTCAGAGTTTCAGGCACTGGGATACAAGAGCCTCTCCATGCGTGCCATCCCCAAGGAAGAATCCTACCTGCTTCGCTACTTTGCTGAAGATATCGAAGCGGGGTATATCAGTTCGGTCTTTGATATCCGTGATGTCTGGCCGGAAAACTACTCAGTCAACTCTGCACAGAAGGTCTGGGCAGCCAAGTTTGCAGCCCGTCATCCCCATGTGGCAGTCGTAGATCTGAGCTCCTTCAAATGTGGCCATGATGCCCCCACCTATGCCATCATCGACAAGATACTCGGTGCCAGCCGCACCCCACACCTGACCCTGCATGATATCGATGCCAACAAACCGGGAGGCTCGATCAAGATCCGGGTGCGCACCTTCGCCTATGCACTGGACCAGCTGGTGCAGGAGATGAAGGCAGAGAGGCAGAAGCAAAGCGAACAAACCAACATAGAATTTCTAAGTACAAAGGAGCCCGCATGAGTGCCAGCTGTAGCAGTATCAAGCCCGTAGAAAGCAATGGCTCTTTGGCGTTTTCAGGCAAAGCATCGACACAGTGGAGAGAACAGATAGACACACGCTTTACTCCCAGAGATATCCAGGAGTCTATCATTCTTTTTGGTG